>JAISPE010000314.1 GCA_031275145.1 Prevotellaceae bacterium
CGTCTTTAACGGAAACGATATAAAATCGTTTAATCTGACAACGGGCGAACTGATTTTTTCAAACCTTACGTTCGAACAGCTTCGTTCACGAACCGAAAACTATACGCTGACATTCTATCTCGGCGACAAAGAACTGTTTAAATCAGCCTCTATTGGCCATGATACGCTTTTCATACTGTCGGGTAAGGTTATCAATGATTTGGTTTTCATACTGCGCGGCGATTTGAATGAGCGGTTGTATCTCATGGACGGTTTCCCCAGTCTTGACTGTGTTAAAAATTTCGGAGTATCGGAAACGGAAGCCGCCAGACAGCGTGAAGCCAATACTCAAAAGCGTAAAGCGGAATGGGATTTATTTATCGAATATCTGAAAGATACCGGTAAAGTGATAGAAAAACCGTCTTCGGGTAATCCCGGCAACAGCATCCCCGACGATACATTAAACATTACACCTCAGTCAGTCAATGATCCCCAAAATGGCTCAACAGACGATTTTAAAGACATCGGTTATATCGTTGACTATGCAGGCTGCGAAGGTTACAGCGAAATCTACGGTTATTACATAATAACCGAAAACAGAGATACTCTGGTAACTTATAACCTGCCTGATAAAGTGTACACTTTTCCACAATCGTTTTATGACAGTCCCGAGCAGTATCGTAACTCTTACAGGATAGAGTTTACATACAGGCATGCGGTTGACGACGAAAAGAAAGGCGTAGTCTGCCCCGCTATGTATCAGCCTCACCGTCTTTACTGGAACAGGGAATCCAAAGGAGAAGAAAAGCAAGTCATTATAATCTCGGCAAAAGCAAAATAGTTGGCTGCGATGATATTCCTTTTTTTTGACAGAAATTTTAATTCGACGAAGTCAATTTTTAAATCGACGTAGCCAATTTTTAAATCGGCGTAGCCAAACTTTAGTTCGACGAAGTCAATTATACATCAAACGGGTGAGAATTGTGAGTTTTTTTTGCAGAAAACTGTATTCCGCCCCATCGTCATTGTAAGGAGCGCAGCGACGAAGCAATCCAGAAATACGCGACTTTCCGGATTGCTTTGTCGTATATCCAATTCACAAAAATAGACCGCGCGAGGAATAACATAATTTGCAAAATTTACAGATTTTGTAAATTATGAAAATTCTGTTAATTGACTTCGTCGAACTAAAGTTTCTGTCAAAAAAGAAATTCTGTTAAAAAAAGGAAGCTTGAGTTATCAAATTTTTCGTACATTTGCATTCAAATTGTTAAGAATGAAAATTGGTTTATTTATTCCCTGTTATGTAAATGCGATATATCCCGATGTCGGGATTGCGACATATAAATTGCTGGATTATTTCGGATTGGATATTGATTATCCGGTTAATCAGACCTGTTGCGGACAACCGATGGCAAATGCCGGATTCGAAAACGAAGCGCTTACTCTGGCGAAAAACTTCGATGAAATGTTCGGCCGGTATGATTATGTAGTTGCTCCTTCGGCGAGTTGTACCGCATTTGTCAAATTTAATTATCCGTCTATTTTGGACAGTAATCATCCGTGCAGGACAGGCGGGAAGATATACGATGTTTGCGAATTTATCCACGACATTGTGAAGCCGGCGAAATTGCCGGGCAGATTTCCGCATAAGGTGAGCGTGCATAACAGCTGTCATGGCGTCAGGGAATTACGTCTGTCGTCGGCGAGTGAGTTGAATATTCCCCGATATTCCAAGCTAAAAGATTTACTGTCGCTGGTCGAGGGTATAGAAGTATTCGAGCCGGCGAAAGTCGATGAATGTTGCGGTTTCGGAGGTATGTTTTCTATCGAAGAACCTGCCGTATCTGTCTGTATGGGAGAAGATAAAGTCAAAAACCATATTGCTGCGGGAGCCGAATACATCACAGGCGCCGACAGTTCGTGTTTAATGCATCTGCAAGGCATTGTCGAAAGGAATAAACTGCCTGTCAAATTTATACATATTGTTCAAATTTTAGCATCGGGGTTATGAGCACAAAACATGCAAAATCGGCCACACTGTTTATCCGGAACAGGGAACAGGAGCAATGGCATAATGAAACACTCTGGTTTGTACGCCAAAAGAGAGATAACATGGCTATGCGGATTCCCGAATGGGAGGATTTGCGGGAGCTTGCAGGCAAAATAAAGATGCACACAGTCTCCCGTTTAGACTTTTATCTGGAGATGTTTTCGTCCGAAGCCGAACGTAACGGCATAACTGTCCACTGGGCAAAAGACGCCCGGGAACACAACGAGATTGTTTACAGCATTCTGGAAAAACATCAGGTAAAAAAACTTGTCAAAAGCAAATCCATGCTTACGGAAGAATGTCTGTTGAATCCTTACCTGATTGAAAAGGGTATCGAGGTTGTAGAGAGCGATTTGGGTGAGCGTATTCTGCAATTGATGGGCGAACATCCAAGTCACATTGTGATGCCGGCGATTCACAAAAAGAGAGAAGAAGTCGGAAAACTGTTTGAGGAAAAAATGGATTCCGAAAAAGGCAACAGCGACCCGACTTATCTTACTCATACAGCCCGTCGATATCTTCGCAGAGAGTTTCTTACGGCCGATGCAGCAATGACCGGAGCGAATTTCGGCGTTGCGCAGACCGGCGAAGTCGTTGTATGTACCAACGAAGGAAACGCCGACATGGGTACTTCACTGTGCAAACTTCATATCGTGTCGATGGGAATAGAGAAGATCGTCCCCGATCTGAAATCGCTGGGCGTCTTCACACGTCTGCTGGCGCGCTCGGCGACCGGACAGCCTTCGACCACATACACTTCACATTACCGCAAACCGAAAGAGGGCGGCGAAATGCATATCGTGATTGTGGATAACGGACGAAGCGAAATCAAAGGCGACAGCGAGCATGTCCAGACGCTGAAATGTATCCGTTGCGGGGCGTGCATGAACACTTGTCCGGTGTACAGGCGAAGCGGAGGATATTCGTACACTTATTTCATTCCGGGACCGGTGGGAATCAATCTGGGGATGCTGAAATGTCCCGGGAAATATTATGATAACGTATCGGCCTGTTCGCTGTGCTATTCGTGCAACAATGTCTGTCCTGTGAAAATAGATCTCGCCGACCAGATATACCGGTGGAGGCAAAATCTTGATTCGCTGCGGAAAGCCGACAGGACAAAAAAATTGATGTCCAAAGGGATGAAATTCCTGTTTACCCGTCCGGCATTATACCGTACCGTTTTGAAAATGGCGCCGGCAATCAATTACCTGCCGCGTATTTTCGTATATAACAAACTGAACGCATGGGGTTACGGACGGGAACTGCCGCGTTTTGCCGGCGAAAGTTTTACCTCGATGTGGAAAAAAGGAAAGATAAGAAAAACAAATAAGCAATGAGTTCTAAAAATGATATAATCAACAATATCCGCCGGCATGTTTCGACGGAATACGATATGCCGGAAATACGTGTTGAGGCTGTAAAGTTCGATAATCCTGTCGCCGAATTTTTGGAAATCAGCCGTTCCGTTGGCGGCGACGCTGTTATGCTGAAAGAAGGCGAAGATATTAACACGTTCATCAGAGCGCTGTATCCCAAGGCCGTAACGGTTGCGACTAACCTGTCCGGAATCACAATCCCCTCATTCAATCCCGACGAAACGGACGACCCTCACAGTCTCGACGGCGTCGAGCTTGCCATAGTGAAGGGCGAATTTGGCGTTGCGGAAAACGGATGTGTATGGATTCCTCAGAATGTAAAGCAGAAAGCGCTTTACTTCATTGCCGAAAATCTTGTGATTGTTCTCGACAAAAACCGGATTGTCAATAATATGCACGAGGCTTACGAACGTATTGCCGCCAGCGATTACGGCTTTGGAGTGTATATTTCCGGCCCGTCAAAAACCGCAGACATCGAACAGGCGCTCGTAATCGGAGCGCACGGAGCAAAATCGGTCATGATAATACTGTACTGATATTCAGTTAAGGATTACGGAAATTTAATTCGACACAGTCCGCCGCAGTCGATTACGTTTCTAATTCTCAGTTCGTAAAGAATCCTCGAAAGCGCTTAACGCCGCTTTTGCGCCCTCGCCCATAGAAATTATAATCTGTTTATATGGAATATTTGTAACATCGCCGGCGGCATAGATTCCTTTACGGCTTGTCCGGCAATGTCCGTCAATTTCGATTTCTCCGGCTCTGTTTGTCGTTACAAGCGGTTTAAAAACACCGCTGTTCGCCATCAATCCTATCTGCACAAAAATGCCGTCAAGATTAATCGTCTGTTCCGTATCGGTTTTACGGTCTTTTACCCGGATACCTGTTACTTTTTCGCCATTTCCGATGACTTCCGTTGTTTGAGCGTTTACGATGATTTCGATATTTTTACGGCTTTTCGCCTTTTCCTGCAAAACTATGTCGGCTCTAAGCTGGTCGGCAAATTCGAGTACCGTTACTTTCGAGCAGATTCCCGAAAGGTCGATTGCCGCTTCGATTCCCGAATTTCCTCCGCCTGCGACTGCAACATGTTTTCCCTTGTAGAAAGGGCCGTCGCAATGGGGACAGAATGCCACTCCCCGCCCGATATATTCCGTTTCGCCCGGAACATTGAGTTTCCGCCAGGTAGCGCCTGTGGCAATGATAATTGAGGGAGCGGTATATCTTTCGCCGGCAGAGGTCCACACTATCTTTTCGCTGTCTTCGTCAGTGATTTTTTCCACGCGGCGATGCTCTAAAATGTCAATCGAATATTGTTGGGCATGAGCCTTCAACTGAGCTGCAAGCTGTTTGCCCGTAATATAGGGAACGGAAATCAGGTTTTCGATACCGACAGTGTCATTTACCTGTCCGCCTGTTTTTTCGGCTATTATGGCAACGCGCAGGCCTTTGCGTGCCGAGTAAATTGCAGCGGATGTTCCTGCCGGTCCGCTTCCGATAACGATTACGTCGTACGGTTTTGTTTCGGTTTGATTTGCCTGTACTTCAGAGCCGTATTGAGCATTGAGCTTTTCGAGCAATTCTCCGAAACTCGATTTGCCGACATGCAACAGTTGTCCGTCGGCAAAAACAGAAGGTACGGCCTGAATATTTAAGGCGTCTGCTTCTTCCTGATACAAAGCTCCGTCTACCATTTCGTGCGTAATATTTTCGTTGAACAGCGCCATTAGATTCAGCGATTGAACAATATCGGGACAGTTCGTACAGGTAAGCGAAACGTAAGTCGTAAGATTAATCTTCCCTTTTAATGCTTTCACCCGGTCTGTCAAAGCTTTGTCGGGAATATTTTTCCCCTGACCGTCACTGTTTAATATCGCCAGTATCAACGAAGAAAATTCGTGACCGGTCGGGATTCCACGAAATTTAATCCCTGTATTCTTATCATTTTTCAATAAAGAAAAAGCCAGCTGCGCTCCGTCGCTTACTTTATATGTAATCTTTCCGGATGAGGCCGCAACGTCGTTCAGAAAAGCAACGAACTCATTTTTATACTCATGCAATTCAGGAACGGTTGCATCTAATACATATCCGGACTGCAACCCGGCAAAAAGACTCTGTAACTGCTGTTTTATATCATTATCCAACATAATTGTAAATATTAAAATTTCTGCAAAGATACGGGGTATATTATAATCTGTCAAATCAATATTTTCTATATCG
>JAISPE010000329.1 GCA_031275145.1 Prevotellaceae bacterium
TTACAATAACGCTTTTATTTTATTTCATTCAAAACATCTTCCTGCTGTTTGATGCTTTTCTTAAAAATTCGGGGTTTCGGTTTGACTATACTTATATATATAGTATCGAAAACATTTTGCGCCGTAGTGATAGTGGAATCGACGGGAGCGAGAGAATTTGTTCCGTTGTCCCATATCGACATGTAAGCGAGTTGCGGAGTATAGCCGTTTCCGCGTTCAGCCTTGATGTCCGCCCTGTATAGCAGAGCCGGCTGTCCGCACGAAAATTCGTCTTCCTGCAATGTGACGCGGTTAAACTGGGGATAATACTCGTTATAGTCGCCCGCCAGATTCATTTCGAGCCAGCAAATCCATTCCGAACCCGGACTGACTTCGACCTGTACAACAAACGATTCTTTTTTCGGCGTAGCGCCTGACACACCGTCAACTTTCTCATCGCCACGGTCGCGGAACAGCATTGTCCAGTGCGGTACGGCTACCGGGACATCCGATTTTCCTTCCCAGTCGCCTCGGGCAGCGCGATACGTGACAAACACCTGCCGGAGTTCGCCGCTTTCGGGATTTTCGAGCCAGATGGCAAACTGTGGCGGTTCGGCATAAGTCGAAAAATATATTGCTTCGCTGTTAATGTGAATATCAAATTTTATCTCCACCTTTCCGCTTGTCCGCCAAATCACGAAACCCGCCGTCGCCGCTGCCGCAACCAGAAGTCCCGCAGCTGTTTTTACCACTAATCCAATTAACTTTTTATTCATAAAATATTTCTTCATTTAGGTGTCATTACTACTATTACCGGATTATCATCTTCCGACAGATTTTCGATTTTTTTCTTCATTTCAGGATCTGTTACGGATTCTTTTTTTTCTGCAATTTCATAAGCTTCAACAAACCCGTAAAATGAATGTCCATCTGTAAAATACGGTTCTACAAAACGGATATTATGTATATCATCCCGAATTGGGGAAAACCGTCCACCGGATTCATCATTACTGTAGTCATGACAGACGTCAATTATCTTACCCGTATCTTTACAGTAGAAAACAAAATGATATATATGGCGATGATTATATCCGAAATAAAGACATGTTTCGGTTTCCGTCATTGCAGTAATATTACAGTAATCATTATTATCATTTACTGCTTCTATTGTAGCAGTTGGACTGTAAAGCAATGCGTAGTAACTTTTGGACTTCTTCATGCTTCCGAAATCTATGTAATATGCACGTTTAACTGCGTTGGGTGTTAAATGATAAACCGTATCGTCATAAGCATTCAAGAAAGATACTGTGCCGCTAAAATCATTCGAAAAATTGTTGTGAAGACCTATTAGCGCTCTCGTATTAACCGTCGAACGAAAATAAAGACCGGTATGGATAACTTTGTAATTTTCTGTAATAAAAAGATTGGGCGTCATATTCTCTTTTTCGTATTCCGTATTAGCAGTATAATCTCCGTAGAAAGCAGTACGGTTGTTGCCTATATATGTAAAACTGTGTGACCATATATCAAAATTATGCGTTTTAACATAGTTCCCATACATATCATATTCAAGTACGGCATGACCGGTATAGAGCAATAACCGGTCATTATCATGATCAATGCTGATATTATATATCACAATATATTCACCCGGTCCTGTTCCCTGTTTGTCAATTTGATATAAAAATTTACCGTCTTTTGAATAACAGAAAACAGATTTTGTCTTAAACCTGTCCAGCAGATACAGTCTGTCTTTGTAAACAAGAATTTGATCGATTGCGCCAATCAAATGTTTATCATTTGTTTCGAGCGGGATATAATCGACTTTGGAAAAAATATCCGACATATTTACTTCGTTTAATGCTTTTTTAGGATCAATAGCAACAGTTGTGTAATCCATGTTCGTTACAGAATTTTTGTTTTGTTTACAACTGACTGTAATTACACATAATACAATCCCCCAAATAATATATTTACCTTTAAACCTCATATCCCTTACTGCGTCTGTTTCATATTTTACTGTAACTTAAACCCCTCTCTGTAAAACCTTTTATCCAGCGTGTCTGCTTCGACGTTTCCGGTGACTGTTCCGGTTTCGGCGTCAATTTTCAAGGCTGACTTTCCCGTACGGTACGAGAGGTTTGCGAGATTAATCATATTGGCGCTCAACACACCCTGTTCGATTGAGGCGTTCGGCGTTTTCCGCGAACGGATACAGTCGATGAAATTGCGGAGATGCGCTTCGTCGGGGAAATATCCGGTTGCCTGCTCGATCAGTTCCCAGTTTTTGCCGAACACCTGCCATCCTCCGCCGTGACGTCCGAGATACATCAGCCCTTCTGTCCCGTAGATTTCGATACGGGTGGAATTGTTTCTCCATTCGGGAAATTTCTCGCTGTAACGCACTTCCTGAGGCGTCTTGTACATGTAGTTCCCGTATTGCGACGATTCGAGGGAAATCGGATATTTGTCCATGTCGAAAACCACTGTCTGGTTGTCGGGAATATCGCGTCGATCGTTGAAGATCACACGTCCTCCGGCACAGAACACTGTTTTCGGCAGTCCGGGATCGCCAAGCGCCATACGTGCCAGGTCAATGACATGCGAAGCGTCGCCCGACATAGCCGCGCCGCCCGAATATTCCCACCAGTCCGACCATGCCTTGTGACGCGACACATTGTACGGCACAGCGTGCGCCGGTCCGAGCCATTTGTCCCAGTCGAGTCCTTCGGGGACATCGCTGTCGGGTTTCAGAATCCATTCGCGTGTTCCGGGCAACATGCAGTACGCTTTTACGGTGACGATAGCGCCCAGCTTGCCCGACGCAATATATTCCCGTGCCGAACGTGCGTAACCGGCGCTGCGGTTTTGAGTGCCGCACTGTACGACGACATTATTCCGTCTGGCGGCTTCAATCATTTTCCTGCCCTCTTCCATCGAAAGACAGACGTTTTTTTCGACGTAAACATCTTTTTTCGCTTCACATGCCCAAACCGTCGCAAGGGCGTGCCAGTGTTCGGGAGTTGTGATAACTACGGCATCGACGTCTTTATCGTCGAACACTTTCCGCATATCGGCAACTCTGGCAGGCTCGTAACCCTGCAATTTGGATAATTCTTTGATAGCGTTTCCGCCCCGCTGGCTGTCCACATCGCAGACGTATTTCACCTCCACGTTTTCAGCACACTGCTGCATGCCGAGTATCACTTGCGTACCCCGCCCGCCGGCGCCTGTCAAGGCTAAGACAATTCTGTTATTTGCTCCTTTCATTTCTTATCATGTAATTTTGTGAGTTCTACTAA
>JAISPE010000339.1 GCA_031275145.1 Prevotellaceae bacterium
TACTGTATAACGACCCCTCTCTGTCCATCGACTGGCAGTTCGCGGAACCGTCTCTGATACTCTCCGGCAAGGATAAAAAATTGCCTCTGTTGTCTGAACTGTGATTTTTTTTGATTATATCCGTCCCTGCGCTCGGACTGCAAGAGTGAGTAATTGAGCATGTCGTCATTGCGCCCCATCCCACAAGATAATACGGACAAGGTAGAACCCCTGCGTTCACAATGCACAGGAATACCGCAATTATTTTATTTTTATTTACCACAAGGGCACAAGGGACACAAAGATCGCACAAAGAGCTTTGTGTAACCTTTGTGCCCGTTGTGCCATTGTGGTGGGTTGTAAAAAAATTGAGGTTGCTAAAAATATTTTTCCGTTCAAATTCCGTAATCAAAAATCCCGCAGGGTGGGGTGTCAAAAATGCGAGGTCGTTAAAAATATTTTTCCGTTCAAATTCCGTAATCAAAAATCCCGTAGGGTGGGGTGTCAAAAATTTGAGGTTAATAAGGGAATAAGAGGGTAACTGTATGATAATCTTTGGCTACTAAGTTTTTTTAACCCTTATATCTTATTTATTTCTCATCCCTTAGGAGATAGGCAGCGACGTAGAGAAGACGCTATGCCGAGCGCAGGTAGTTATTTATTTTTTTGAATTAAGAATGTGTTCCGAGCACAAAAGAATGCGTTCCGAGCACAAAAGAATGCGTTCCGAGCGCAAAAGAATGCGTTCCGAGCGCAAAAGTTTGCGTTCCGAGCACAAAAGTTTGCGTTCCGAGCGCAAAAAATCCCGCACAGAGCGGGATTTTAACTGTTGAGTGTTGAAAAATACATACGTTTCGTCATGGAATCATTCGGCGCTGTCACCTGTAACGGATTTTCTGCGTCCGAACGGGAAACGTTTCTTCAACTCTTCGTACACGGCTTTTGCACGTGGCACATCTCTGTCTGCAAGTATTTTCACATACTCGTAGAAAGAGAGTGCGGCGAGATATGATTCGCTGCCTGCAACCATGATAATGTCGTCGATGACATCGAGAATTTGCCGGGCATTGTTTTCTAACACGCGCAGATTGGTTGCGTCGCTATAGTCTACACTGAATTCGTCCATGTTGAGGAAAGAAGGACGCAAATCATCGTTTTCTTTAGCGAGCTCGTAAGCCTTCTGTACGAATGACACGGTCTTCTCACCCATCTTCGGCATATTGCGCCGTTCTTCGGGGGTGAGAGGCACTGCGAATCCGTCCAACATCCCTTTTGCCTCGCGAAGTTTCAGATTAATCTCATCTATGTTTCCGAGCGGGATAGCCTTAAGATGTCTATTATCGTTCATTTCTATCGCATTTTTGGTTTATGCCTACAGTCTGTTCACGGTTTTCGGCTTCCCCGTCGGCTATTTTTTCCAGCCGTAGAATTATGTTTTCTTTCTTCATCATAACATCAAGAAATTTATTTCGCCAAAGGTACAACATATTTATAAATTATGAAAATTATATTAATCCTGTCTTTTTAAGAAACCTGTTTCCGTTTGAACGACATCGTTTTCCAGCCAGCGTTTCATTATGTTTTATTTTTTCATCACTGTTTCAATATTAAAAAACTTCTTACAGTTTTTACTTTTGCTGTTCGGGGTAAAAGTAAAATACACTTGATATTTTATCGTCCAGTTCATGTGCCAGAGATGCAAGGTTTCTGATTTTATCCGAGGCCCTGAAGACGACAGTTTGTGCCGGAACTTCTTTAACAATATCGCAACCAGACTCTTTTAGGATATTTACGCACATTTTTAATGTATTGAACGAATCAGGTATCGGAATTGAATACATGCTGCTGTCGTCGTCGGAAAGCGGACGGGAACAGTGATACCGAATGAAAACGCCTGCCAGAAACGACATTTTTTGCGCATCTGTCGCTATTTTTTCCTCTTTAATAACGCCACTGTATCCAATATCTCCACCCGAAGAAACAGCCGATACACTGTCACAGTCGAAATTATGATAGCCTGCCACGGTTTTTGCCAGAGACGGCGAGAAGAGTTCTATCTCATAATTCGTTGTCTTATTGCAAACCGGATCTCCGGTGCGGTCGGCAGTCTTTACTTCACTGCAATAATATCGTACAAAAGGACGGACAGAACACACGCGAAACGCCCGCACATCGGGATAATCGTTTTTAAACAGCGCCGCAACAAATATCGCAAGTACATCGTCGTACCACATGTAAGCTGTGATACGCTGGCGTCTCACGGTATCGGGTATGAACATCGAATCTTCTCCGAATAACCATTTCACTTTACCGTCTATCTCATCCCTTGATTTGTTTGCGGTAAAGGTCTGATAATGTCCATGACTGTCATCCAGAGTACCTGTCAGAAAACATTCCCTGTCAAAATCCCCGAAACGGTCGTAGAGCCAGTCCACTGTTTTTACCATTTCATCCTGCGTCCGTTTCACCAAATCCTCTGATTGCGATTTTACACTGTTATTGCACAATAGCGTCAGCGCTACTGCAAAAATAAATACTAACTTTTTCATTGACCTGTCATTTTAAATTATCAATATATTAACGATACACCCATTTTAAGATATAATTCATATAATACCAGAGATATAAAATTTCTAATTTTATCTGATACGTCAAAAACGAAACATTCGACTTTATCTTCAAAATTCTCGCAACCAAATTCTTTTAGAATATCAGTACACGTTTTTATTGTACTGGACGGAAGATGTCTCTTATCAATTACAACCCTGTTGCTTCCTTCAAAAATAACTGGAAACCATCCACCATAATGCCAACGTAATAAAACGCCTGCCAGAAACGACATTTTTTGCGCCTCCGTCGCTATTTTTTCCTCTTTAATAACGCCCCTGTATCCAATATCTCCTCCTGAAGAGACAGCCACTACACTGTCATAATCGAAATTATAATATCCTGCTACAGTTTTTGCCAGAGGCAGCGAAAAGAGTTCTACGTCATAATTCGTTGTGTGACCGCAAACCGGATCTCTGTTCCCGGTAGTCTTCATTTCACCGCCATAGTACCGTACAAAAGGATAGACAGAACACACGCGAAGCGCCCGCAAATCGGGATAATCGCTTTTAAACAGCGCCGTAATAAACAGTGCAAGGTCCTCGTCACGCCGGTCGCCAACAGTTGCGACACGTTGAATACTCATGGTATCCGGTATGAATTTCAAATCTTTCCTGAATAACCATTTCACTTTACCGTTTATTTCATCACTTGATTTGTTGGCGGTAAAAGTCTGATAATGTCCGTTACCGTCGCCCAGAGCGCCTATCAGAAAACATTCTCTGTCAAAATCCCTGAAGTTCTCATAGAGCCAGTCTACCGCTTTGCACAGATTCTTTTGCGTCCATTCTTCCATATCATATATTACCTCTACCTGACATGTTTGCGATTTTACCTCAATATTGCATAACAGCATAAATGCCAATACTGCAACAAATAAAAATCCGAACTTTAAATTTTTATGTTTCCCGTACGGGATTCCTCCGGCTTCATCCTTTGCGTTCACGCTTGCACGCAAGGTCATAAGTTTGAATCTTTTCATTTGAATCCTGTCGATTATTTCCATTGTTACAAGTTTTTATAAAATTCATATTAATATTTTTTACACGGTACAAAAGTAATATATATTTTGAAATCACACAAACCGACTGTAAATTTTTTGAATTATTATTCAGGTTTTCCATTTGACAGAATTATTTTTTTGACATAATTAACAGAACCTTTAGCTCGGCGAAGTCAATTTTCAAAATTTACGTTGAAAACCCTAACAGGGTTTCAACCCTGTTAGGGTTCCCGGGATTGTAAATTATGAAAATTGACTTCGTCGAACTAAAGTTTCTGTTAATTATGTCAAAAAAGGGGAATTTTGTCAAAAAAAGGAAATTTTGTCGTACACCCGGCTAATGGTTCTGTCAAAAAAGAAATTTTGTCAAAAAAACAAAAAAAGTAAGATTCTA
>JAISPE010000397.1 GCA_031275145.1 Prevotellaceae bacterium
GGGAAATTCTGTCAAAAAAGGGGAAATTATCATACTTTTGCAGCGGGAAATATTATTATTTTATGTTGTATTCTCAAGGTTTTATTATGTTTAACAGATGTTTATGGAGACAAAAAGAAAGGTTGCCTTTTATACGCTGGGCTGTAAGCTGAATTTTTCCGAGACATCTGCGCTTGCCGGAGTTTTTGCCGATAACGGTTTCGAGAGGGTAAGTCATTATCAGCCTGCCGATATATATGTGATAAATACATGTTCCGTCACAGAACAGGCAGACCGTAAATGCCGTCAGGCGATAAGGAAATTCATACGGCAGTCTCCGAACGCAATTATTGCAGTTACCGGATGTTACGCGCAGCTGAAGCCCGAAGAAATTGCAGCCGTCGAAGGAGTGGATCTGGTTTTGGGGGCAGACGCCAAAGGAAGACTGTTTGAATATGTTAATAATATGAACGCCAAGAGCAGAGCGCGGATTTTTTCATGTGAGATAAACAGTGTGGACAGTTTTTTCCAGGCATTTTCTTCCGGCGACAGAACCCGTTCATTTCTGAAAGTGCAGGACGGATGCGACTATCAATGTGCGTACTGTACGATTCCAAAGGCAAGAGGAAAAAGCAGAAACCCTTCCGTTGCTTCAATTGTGGACGAAGCGATGAAAATTGCGGCCTCAGGTACAAAAGAAATAATACTTACGGGAGTCAATATCGGCGATTTCGGACATTCGGGTAACGAGAAATTTACCGACCTGCTGAAAGCGCTTGACAGGGTCGAAGGCATAGAACGTTTCAGGATTTCATCCATCGAACCCAATCTGCTTACGAACGAAATAATTGATTTCGTTTCACAGTCGAAAAAGTTTCTTCCTCACTATCATATCCCCTTACAGTCAGGCAGTGACAGGATTCTGAAACTTATGCGCAGAAGATATCTCACAAAGTTGTTCCGTGAAAAAATAGAGATATTGAGAAACATTGACCCGTATACTTTTTTCGGTATTGACGTGATTGCGGGTTTCCCGAAAGAAACAGACGAAGATTTTGAAGATACATACAGATTCCTTGAAGAGCTGAATCCCGCTTATCTTCATATATTTCCATACTCCGAACGCCCCGGTACGGCAAGTGAAACGATGGAAGGAAAAGTCGACAGCAAAATTATAAACGCAAGAGTTAAACGCCTGAACGGGTTGAGCAACATGCTTCATCGCAGTTTCTACAGCAAAAATACCGGAAGAGAAGAGGAAGTGTTATTCGAATCGGCAGTGAAAAAGGGAATAATGTACGGATTCACACGAAATTATATCAAAACGGAAATCCCGTTTGCGAAAGATCTGGCAGGGAACATTATCCGGGTCAAACTGTTAAACATATCGGAAAACGGAAACATGAACGTAGAAATTACAGACAACAGATATTTATGATAGATACACACGCACATTTATACTCTGAAGAATTTGATGCAGACCGCGATGACACAGTAAAAAGAGCTGTCGAAAAAGGTGTTTCGCATATCATAATTCCTTCAACGTCTAAGGACGATTTCGATGCCATGATGAAACTTTGCAATGATTATGCGGAAATTTGCTTTCCGGCTGTGGGTCTTCATCCTACCTCGGTAAAAGACGGTTACGTGGATGAACTTGCTTTCGTCGAAAAACAGTTGGATTCCAACAGATTTGTTGCAGTCGGAGAGATCGGAATAGACTGCTACTGGTCTACGGACTACATCGTTCAGCAGCGGGATGCTTTCGAAAAACAGGTTAAACTTGCAGAACGGCACAATTTACCGGTAATAATACATGCAAGAAACTCTTTTGACGAAATTTTTTCCATACTCGACCGTATCCACAACTCAAATGTAAGAGGCGTATTTCACGGATTTTCAGGTACTCGGGAAGATTATCTCAAAATAAGGGAATACGGCACGTTCAAGACAGGTATTGGCGGTGTAATTACGTTTAAAAACAGTAAACTGCCACAGGTTATGGACATTATTCCCGTAACGGATATTGTGCTGGAAACCGACGCTCCCTATTTGACTCCGCATCCATACAGAGGACAGCGCAACGAAAGTTCCCGTATCCCGATTATTGCACAGAAAATCGCAGAACTGAAAAACATTAGCGTCGAAGAGGTCGATCAAATCACCTCCGAAAACGCAAAAACGCTGTTTCACCTCTCCCCACTGCTCCCCTCCCAACAGGGGAGGAGGCTGGACACGATGTGATTGCGGAAACGGAGATTTTGCTGCAATTCTTAGGGCTTTTTTATCCTGGAAATATAAAATCTTTATGTATTTTTACATGTGTAAAATTAAGTGAAAATTATGAAATACAAACATTTAATCGTTTTTGACAGGACGGAATTAAGAATAAAAGCAGGAATTGTGTGGAATTTTATCCCGTATGATAAAATAGTAGAACTGTCTGTTGATGATTTGAATCTGTCTGTAATTAAATTATCTGACGATAAAAAATATTATATTGATATTCCCATTAAAATATTTGAAGCAAATCTGCCTTTGATTTTTTTCAGATATAAAAGATCCGGAATCATAAATCTGGCATATATAAGTTCGTATCTCAATGAACATAGAAAATTGAGAATTAATCTGAAAGACGGAACATTTCATTATGTTTCGCGATATTTAAAAGACGCTTTCCATGATAAAATCCAGAATCTTTCAAGGATAGCATTGCCATGTGATGCGTGCAGGTTCTGTACTAAAAAGGAAAGTTGTGCTGACATATCGCCTTTTGTACGGCATGATCCGACCGTTAATTCATGA
>JAISPE010000409.1 GCA_031275145.1 Prevotellaceae bacterium
AAAAAAATTTGAACAGAACAGTACGTTTAAAATCACTTAATATCAGGAAATTTGTGCGGCGCCGGACTGCTGTTTCTCAACAATAATCAAAAACATATTTGTGTATGTGAAAAACAAGATATAACTTTGCAGTCTGTTAATAATACATTAAGTATTGTAAATAAATTAGTTTAGTTAGTAACAACAATTGCAAAAGTTAAATTATGAGCAACATTTTTTGTTCTTCAATTGGAAAAAAGCTAATCATGAGCCTGAGCGGTCTGTTTTTGGTTGTTTTTCTTTTGTTGCACGTGTCGGTTAATCTCACGGCGCTGTTTTCGCGGTCGGCATACAAGGCTGCCTGCGAGTTTATGGATACGAACATTTTCATACAGGTGATGGTGCCTGTGCTGGCATTAGGGTTCGCTATCCATATATTATATTCTATCATTATCACCTTAAGGAATCAGAAAGCCAGACCGGTGAAATATTCGGTATCCAACAGGACCGAAGCCTCTTCGTGGGCGTCTAAAAACATGTTTGTTTTGGGCGTGATCGTATTTGGTTTCCTTGCATTGCATCTGACCCATTTCTGGGCAAAAATGCAGTTACAGCATTTTCTCGGAAAAGAAGGCAAAGATTCTTATGAACTGCTGGTTACACTGTTTAGCCAATGGTACTACTGCGTTATTTACATCATCTGGATAATAGCGCTGTATTTTCACATTTCGCACGGTTTCTGGAGTGCGTTTCAATCGCTGGGAGTCAACAATTCCACGTGGATACCCCGTCTTCAGTTAATTGCGAAAATCTATGCAATACTTGTTGCATTAGGCTTTATTTCGATACCGGTTTATTTCTTTTTAGGATTAAACCAGTAGTTTTTTTGATAAACAGTTAAATAATTTAAAATTGTAAAAAATATGTCCGACAACAAATTGCAGTCAAAAATTCCGGACGGCCCGTTAGCCGAAAAATGGACGCGTCACAAATCCGATATAAAAGTAGTAAGCCCTGCAAACAAACGCAAGCTGGAAATCATCGTTGTAGGTACGGGACTTGGCGGAGCATCCGCAGCCGCCTCTCTTGGCGAACTTGGATATAATGTGAAGATATTCTGCATATCCGACAGTCCGAGGCGTGCACATTCCATTGCCGCTCAGGGAGGCATCAATGCTGCCAAGAACTATCAGAACGATAACGACTCGGTATACCGGTTGTTTTACGATACAATCAAAGGAGGAGATTACCGTTCGCGGGAAGCAAACGTATACCGTCTGGCGGAAGTAAGCCCTTTGATAATAGACCAGTGCGTGGCACAGGGCGTTCCTTTTGCACGCGAATACGGAGGTCTGCTGTCCAACCGTTCGTTCGGAGGCGCGCAGGTGTCCCGAACATTCTATGCACGCGGACAAACCGGACAACAGTTACTCTTAGGCGCATACGCCGCTCTCAACCGTCAAATCGCCGCCGGAAAGGTTACATCATACCACAGGCACGAAATGCTCGATCTGGTCATGATTGACGGTAAGGCAAAAGGCATAATCGCACGGAATCTGGAAACAGGCGAAATCGAACGTCACGGCGCGCATGCGGTAGTCATAGCAAGCGGCGGATACGGCAATGTCTTTTTCCTGTCCACGAACGCGATGAACAGCAACGGCTCTGCGGCAATACAGTGTTACAAACGCGGCGCTTTTTTCGCAAATCCCTGTTTCGCACAGATTCACCCGACATGCATCCCCGTTCACGGCGAACAGCAGTCGAAACTTACCCTGATGTCGGAATCATTGCGTAACGACGGCAGAATATGGGTACCGAAGAAACTGGAAGACGTTGAAAAACTTCGTAACAAACAGATTAAACCCTCGCAGATATCCGAAGACGACCGCGATTACTATCTGGAACGCCGTTATCCGGCATTCGGAAACCTTGTTCCCCGCGATGTCGCTTCGCGTGCGGCAAAAGAACGGTGCGACGCAGGATACGGAGTAAACGAAACGGGATTAGCCGTTTTCCTCGATTTTTCCACAGCGATAGAGCGTCTCGGTCAAAAAGTTATCGCCGAACGTTACGGAAATCTTTTCCAGATGTACGAAAAAATCACAGACGTCAATCCGTATGAAGAACCGATGCAGATATATCCCGCCATACACTATACAATGGGAGGCATCTGGGTAGATTACAACCTGATGACGACCATTCCCGGTTTGTATGCAATCGGCGAAGCAAACTTCAGCGACCACGGAGGAAACCGCCTTGGAGCTTCGGCTTTGATGCAGGGACTTGCCGACGGATATTTCGTATTGCCTTACACTGTCGGCGATTATCTGTCCAAAGAAATACAAACTCCCAGAACGGATACCAAACACAAAGCATTCGACGAAGCGGAAAAACAGGTCAGGGAAAAAATAGACAGAATATTCAGTGTCAAGGGCAAACAACCCGTCGATGTCATTCACAAGAAACTGGGACGCATCATGTGGGAATATGTGGGAATGGCTCGAAACGAAGAAGGACTGAAAAAAGCCGTCGAACAGATTGAAGAAATCCGCAAAGAATTTTGGTCGGATGTTTTAGTTCCGGGAGAAAATACGGAATTTAATCAGGAACTGGAAAAGGCAATACGTCTGTCCGATTTCATCGAAATCGGAAAACTTATGGCTTTGGACGCTCTGAACCGCAAAGAATCGTGCGGAGGTCATTTCCGCGAAGAAATGCAAACGGAAGACGGCGAAACGAAACGCGACGACGAAAATTACATGTACGTTGCCGCATGGGAATATCAGGGCGAAACGAAAAACCCTGTATTGCACAAAGAACCGCTGGTTTACGAAACCGTTAAAGTTTCCACGAGAAATTATAAGGATTAATTTTTAACTCTAAGTATTTTAAAAGAAATGAAATTTAAACTCAAAATATGGCGACAAAAAAATGCCAAAACAAAAGGACAGTTTGAATCCTTTGATATAGATAATATTTCTCCCGACACCTCATTCCTCGAAATGTTGGATATTCTGAATAATAACCTTATCGGCGCAGGAAAAGAACCGGTGGCTTTCGATCACGACTGCCGTGAAGGTATCTGCGGCATGTGTTCGCTGTACATCAACGGACGGGCGCACGGTCCCGACGACGAGGTTACTACCTGTCAGTTACACATGCGTAAATTTAAAGACGGCGATACCATAACAATCGAGCCCTGGCGTTCGGCTGCATTTCCCGTTATTCGGGATTTGGCGGTCAACCGCTATGCTTTCGACCAGATTTTACAGTCGGGAGGGTTTGTGTCTGTAAATACCGGCGGTGTTCCCGACGGAAACGCTATCCCCATTGCAAAACCCGACGCCGACGAATCAATGGACGCGGCTGCCTGTATCGGATGCGGAGCCTGCGTGGCTACATGCAAAAACGGCTCGGCGATGCTGTTTGTCGCAGCCCGCGTGTCGTCGCTGGCGAAACTCCCTCAGGGCAAGGTCGAGGCTACAAGAAGAGCCAAGGCAATGGTCGCCAAAATGGACGAACTCGGCTTTGGCGGATGTACCAATACGCAGGCCTGCGAAGCCGAATGCCCGAAAGCAATATCAATATCGCACATCGCCCGCCTTAACCGCGAGTTCCTATGCGCGAAATTGCAGGATTGAAAATGAAATAAGTCATGTTTGTTCATAATTAAAATTTT
>JAISPE010000022.1 GCA_031275145.1 Prevotellaceae bacterium
CTGTCAAGTCCCTTTGCTGTAAATTCATCCTTAATACTGTTGTGTTTAAAGAAATATATCCATTCGTCAAACTTATCTCTGATTTTGTCGTCGAACTGTTTTATTTTAAGAATGTAATATTCGGGATATATCTCTGCGGGAATCTTTTTACCGTATCTTTGGGATTGCAGGACAGACAGTTGAAGTTCGTCGTCGTCGCTGTGCAAACCTCTGAAATACGTTCTGCCGTGATACACGTAATCCCTGCCCTGTCCCAAATCGAAATAGACGATGTTGATCGATATTACTTTCGGTAATACATCGTAACTCTGTCCCTCTTTAATGCGTTCGGTCAGTATCTTGCCCGTTCCGTACAGCATCCTGTGAAAATAATCTATCTCGGCGTTAAACTGAAGTTCTACCGACAGAATCTCACCCTTTTCGTCTTCTATCATGATATCCACCCTATTGTATCTGTCGGTCGGAACTTCCTTATTGCTTTCGCTTTCAATGATATTCTTAACCTTTACACCGTATCCGAACAGCTCGCTCAGAAAGCCTTCCAGCACATCGTAGTTGGCTTTGTCGCGCAACAGACGCTTTAATGCGTAATCAAATGAAATAAGTACTCTCGACATATCCTGTTATTTTTATTTATCAAAATCCGGCTACAAAAATAAATCATTTTTGGGAAACTGAAAAAATTTACGCTATTGATTTGATTTTTTAGACGTCCCCTTATATTATATCTTTAAAAATGACGTGCAAAATTAATTTTTATACCGGCTTATTTTTCGAGGGCGATGTCCAGAACTTCTTTCATTGTTTCTACATATATAAATGTCAGGCCTTCCAGATATTCCTGTTTTATTTCCTCGATATTCTTTTTATTGTCGGCGGAAAGTATTATTGTCGAGACGCCTGCACGTTTGGCCGCCAGTATTTTTTCTTTGACCCCGCCAACCGGAAGGACTTTTCCGCGAAGGGTTATTTCGCCCGTCATTGCGATGCCTTTCTGCACTTTCCGTCCCGTAAATATCGAAGCGATAGAGGTTATCATTGTGATGCCAGCCGAAGGCCCGTCTTTTGGAATCGCTCCTTCGGGAACATGAATATGAACGTTTTTTTTCTCAAACAGTGTTTCGTCGATATTCAGGCCGGAAGCATGTGATTTGATGTATTCCAGAGCAATCATTGCCGATTCTTTCATCACGTCGCCCAGATTTCCGGTGATTACCAGATTGCCTTTTCCGGGACTCAGGCTTGCTTCAACAAAAAGAATTTCCCCGCCCATTTCCGTCCATGCAAGTCCGGTGGTTACTCCCACAAAATTGTTCGAATTAATTTTTTCCTTATGTATTTTGGGGGTACCGAGGATTTTTTTCGCGTCCGGAGCGGATACTTTTCTTTTGAATTTTTCGCCCATTGCCAGCGTTTTCGCTTTATTGCGGACTATTTTTGCAATCTGCTTGTCGAGGTTTCTGACGCCAGATTCCTGAGTGTATTCGTCTATGATTGTTTCGATTGCCGAGTCTTCGAAGACTAACTGTTTCGGTCTCATGCCATGGGCTTCCAAAACTTTCGGAATCAGGTGTCGACGGGCGATTTCCATTTTTTCCTGACTGATGTATCCCGACAGGTTTATCATCTCCATTCTGTCGCGCAGGGCAGGATGTATGGTATCCACCCGGTTTGCCGTTGTGATAAACATGACGCGCGACAGGTCGTAGTCCATGTCAAGATAATTGTCTCTGAAAGTGGAATTTTGTTCCGGGTCGAGCACTTCGAGCAGCGCCGAAGAGGGGTCGCCCTTGAAATCAGAGCCTACCTTGTCGATTTCGTCAAGAATGATAACGGGATTCGAGGTTTTGCAGCGGTTTATTGTCTGGATAATTCTTCCGGGCATTGCGCCGATGTATGTTCTTCTGTGACCGCGTATTTCGGCTTCGTCGTGCAGGCCTCCCAGCGAAATCCGGCCGAATGTACGTTCCAGAGCCCGCGCTATGGATTTGCCGAGCGATGTTTTTCCGACGCCCGGAGGACCGTGCAGACAGATGATCGGGGATTTCAGGTCGCCTTTAAGTTTTATCACCGAAAGATATTCGAGTATCCGTTCCTTGACTTCTTCGAGACCGAAATGGTCTTCGTCAAGAACTTGTTTTGCCCTGACAAGGTCGATATTATCCTGCGAACATTCGTCCCAGGGAAGGTCGGTCAGGATGTCAAGATAATTTAGCTGAACGGAAAATTCACCGCCCATGGGATTCATTTTCTCGAATTTGTTCAGTTCTTTATCGAACATTTCCTTTGCGTACGCAGGCCATTTCTTGGACGCGGCTTTTCCCGCAAGCCTTTCGACTTCTCCGTCAATGGGATTGTTGCCCAATTCGTCCTGAATGGTTTTAATCTGCTGATGCAAAAAATACTCGCGCTGTTGCTGATCCATTTCCGAACGGACTTTTTGCTGGATATCGTTCCTGATTTCCATCAGCTGTATTTCGTGACTGAGCAGTTCGATAAGTTTCAGAGCACGTTCCTTCAAATCGCCGATTTCGAGCAGTACCTGTCTGTCGCTGTGGTTTTCAAATTCGATATTTGCCGAAACAAAATTTATCAGCAGTTTGTGATTCTCGATATTCCTTATTGCAAACGATGCTTCGGGGGGCAGATGCGAGGCGAATTTTATCATTTTGGATATGGAATCCCTGACAGCCCCTATGATAGCTCCGAAATCCTTGTCGGATTTCGGCGGCTCGCTATCGACCAGCATCCGAATGTATGCAGCAAAGAAAGGCTCTTTCTGTACGAAATCATCGATAATGAAACGCTGTAATCCCTGCAACAGAACCGTTATAGCGCCGTCGGGCATTTCAAAAATTTTCAGTATCCGGGCAAGTGTGCCGACTCTGTACAGGTCGCCGTATTCTGGCTCTTCGACTTTGGGGTCAGACTGTCCGACTGTGCCGACTAATCTTGATCCGGAGTATGATTCGCGAATCAGTTTTATTGATTTCTCCCTGCCGACGGTTATGGGCATAACAACCGCCGGAAAAAGCACTGCATTGCGCAGCGCAAGTACGGGTAAAGGTTTCGGTAAATCCTTTTCGGTGAAACTTTCCGAAAAATCCTCGTTCAGCGGGATAAAACCGATGTTATCGCCCATAGTGCTTGTTACAAATATTTTACCTAATGTATCAAAATTCATATAATCCTCCTGACTGCCAAAATGACATGCTTTAATGACAAAACAGCAATTCTTTAATTTTTTCTTTCAAATACCAATCCCGATAATCGACATATCAACCGCTTTGTATTTAAACGGTTATGCGAAAACCGCCTTCCACGTCGATTATACGGCTATTTATATAACAATTTTTATTCCAAAACAGTCCGAAAACTTTAATTTATTCGTACGATCCCATTTTCAGTATTTCTATCTCTTTGGAAGTCAGGAGGCGACACTGTCCACGCTTTAATCCTTTTTTAGTAAGTCCGGCAAAATAAACTCTGTCAAGTTTAAGCACGCCGTATCCGAGTTTTTCGAATATTCGCCGTATAATTCTGTTTTTGCCCGAATGTATTTCTATTCCTACCTCGCTTTTGCCGTCGACAATGTGCACATCATCCACCACAGCCGGTCCGTCTTCCAAATCGACGCCTTCCAGCAAAGCCCTTACATCCGCTCCCGTAATGTTTTTGTCGAGTTTCACCTTATACACTTTCAATTTGTTATAGGAAGGATGAGTCAGCTGTTTTGCAAGTTCGCCGTCGTTGGTGAAAAGCAATACTCCCGTGGAATTTTTGTCTAACCGTCCGACGGGATACACCCTCTCTTTGCACATTCCGTCAACCAGTTCCATTACCGTCTTTTTGGCGTGCGGATCGTCTGTCGTGGTAACATAGTTTTTGGGCTTGTTCAATAGAAGATATACTTTGCTTTCTCCTCTAAGACGCTCTTTGTTGAAACGGATATCGTCATCATGCCGGACTTTTGTCCCCAGTTCGGTGACTGTATTGCCATTGACCGTAACAAGACCCGCAACAATATATTCGTCGGCTTCTCTACGGGAACAGATACCCGAATTTGCAATAAACTTGTTCAGCCGCACTAACCCGTCTTTCTTTTCTATACGGGGACGTTTTTTGACTGTATCCGGTTTTGTTCGTGTGCGGAATGTGCTGTCATGTGAATAGTTCCGTTCTTTATTCGGCGAATATTTCCGCGCTCTGTCCGGCGATTCAGCCCGTTCTCTGTCCGGTGAATATTTTCTTGGTTTGTCCGACGAATATTTCCGCGCCCTGTCCGGCGATTCTACCCGTTTTCTGTCCGGTGAATATTTTCGCGCTCTGTCCGGCGATTCTGTCCGTTCCCTGTCAGGTGAATATTCTTTTGGTTTGTAGGAATATGATTTACGAGTTTTTTGCTCACGTTTACCGTTTTCGGATTTTTCGGGAGTTTTTTTTATTTCCCACACATTCGAACCGGCAGTTTTTTTGTCCGTTCTGCCTTTTGAAGGCGCCTTCTCTTTTCCCATATATATCTGTGTTTCTGCTAATAATATTATTGTATTTCACGCATAATTAAGTGCAAACATAGTCAAAATTATTGAGAGCATTAAAAAGAACAGTTTTCCTGACAGAATTTATTTTGACATAATTGACAAAATTTGCATAATTATTCCTCGAGCGGTCTATTTTTGTGAATTGGATATGCGACCTGTCGGTATGCAGGCGAAGCAATCCGCGACGGGTCGTCATTGCGAGGAGCGTAGCGACGAAGCAATCCAGAAATACACGACTTTCTGGATTGCTTCGTCGCTGCGCTCCTCGCAATGACGATGAGGCGGGTAAAGGCTTGTTATTAGGATATTACAAAAAAGCGTCATTGTAAGTAGCGTAGCGACGAAGCAATCCAGAAATACACGACTTTCCGGATTGCTTCGTCGCTTCGCTCCCCGCAATGACGAAGAGTCGGAAAACAGTTTTCTGCAAAAAAAACTCACAATTCTCACCCGTTTGATGTATAATTAAAATC
>JAISPE010000039.1 GCA_031275145.1 Prevotellaceae bacterium
GAAGACTGTGACGCCTGCCTCTTAAAAGCGTGTATATTTGCACAAAAACGAAAAGAAAATCCTCGAATTTTACGCCTCTTTTCGCCTCTCTTTTTCGTAACTCGCTGATTACTTCTCTCTCTCTCTCTCTCTCTCTCTCTCTCTGCACATACCGTATATAGTGTCAACGCATGTAGATACCTGACTTATTTGAGATTTATGTAAAGAGACCAAATTCATATTTTTTTATACTCTTAAAATTATTAAACAATTTTTCGCCGCAAAGATAATAATTTTTTATATACCGCATGATAATTATTAAATCGTGGGGGATGTACGACAAATTTTTTTTTGGACAGAATTCCCGTTTCGTACCGCAACTGAAAATGTTTGATGACACTTATTTTTTACCACGAAGAACACAAAGGTTTCATAAAGAACTGTCGTGCGTCAGCCCTTTGTGCTCTTTTTTTGACATAATTAACAGACTTTGTAAATTATGAAAATTGACTTCGTCGAACTAAAGTTTGACTTCGTCGATTTAAAAATTCTGTTAATTCTGTCAAAAAAAGAATTCTGTCATGGCGCGAAAATCGGGCGCTCTGTATGCTTTGATAACGCTCAGAGATACAGTACCGGAAACGACACTGCTCGACGAAGATTCCAGACTGTAGACAACAAAGCGATAGTAACCGCTGTCTGTCTCCGCGACGTTATTAATGACATAAGTCGAATGCATGTCCGGCACAACGGTTACAGTATCTGTCTTTAACGTTGACCAGCCGGCGCTTTTGCCGTCTTTGTATTCCCAGCGGATTCCTATTTCATTACTCGAACCGGACAATCCCGTGCAGTTCAACGGAGCGTCGAAAGTGTAGGTCGTGCCTGTGCAGACTGTGTCGTACAGTTTGTTCTCTGTCGCTGCGGGGAAGGAGCACATACGGATTTCAATATCGTCGAGTGCGAAGCCGTTCTCCGCCGAACCTGTGCCGGTATTAATAATTTTCATAATAACAGACGATTCACTGTCCGGTACGGTAAACTCAAATCCATAGTTTTTCCGGGTCTGTCCGTCAACCTGAATATCTCCAGTATAATATCGTGCAAGTATATTTCCATATAAATCTTCTATCACAAATATCAGATTAGCCCTGTCGCCCCCGGCTGGATTTTGCCCGTTCATCAAACTTACAATCCATGTGGAAAAATACAGTTTTGTTCCGGCGCACAATCCGTCGATTTGGCGGTAATAGACCTGTCCGGCAGGGGCGAAAAGCTTGTTTCCTCCAAAATCGTCGCGGAACACTAACAGCCCGTCAACAGCGCAGCCGGCGGGGTTTTCACTTCCGAATAACAGCCGGAAATCCGTTTCCGCCGTCATCATTTGAGCAAATAAATCCGTTCCCGCAAAAAAGCATAAAGCAGCCGTCAAATAAATTTTACATAATTTTTTCATCATAATTATATTATATATTTTTTACAGGTTAATATTCGGGATATATACACAGTGATATCAACCTTTTGTTAATATTAAATTCCTGTTGTTATGCAAGACATGGAATCCTGTCTGTACTACGGTATTTTGTAATTCAACCCTGTCTTAATCTATTTTATTTCCGGGTGCAAAGGTAAGGCAACATTTACAGTTTTTAGTATTTTTTATGTTTTTTAACATATTTATTTTTGATTATTTGACGGCATTTTCAAATATTTGAGAAATAATTTCCTTATTGTCATATATTTGTACCTGCTGTTAAAGAATTTACCCAAAAAACATGTTTTAAAACATAAAGTTAAAATCGGATTTGCGCTTAAACCCTGCTGTTTGACCGGATGATCAGTCTTATTTCAAATGAATTGCTATACAGTATAACAGCAAATAAGATGTATTTTCCATTTTAACACAAAAAATGTCATAATTGCTCTCAAAGCGGAAAAAATTGTGTTATTTGCGTCCAGCCGTCTGCAACAGTTTTCCCGCAAGATTGAGGATACAGCCATGCTCGCCGGAAGCGAAGCGTTTACACAGGCATTGATTTTTTATAACTCGGTGAAGCAGGCTGCCCGCGATAATGTCCCGGGAGCTCAGCCCCTGTTAGACCTGTTAAAGGAACTGAAGAAACGTTTCGTACTCGGAAGACCACCAAAAAAGTGCAGAGTAAAATTAAAAAAAAGGTCGATAATGAACTGAAAAGTGTCCCGGTAGATTCAAAAAGATTCGACAGACATTTTATGAGGATGGATTTAATACCAAAAAGCGTCGTTTATCAATCAAAAACATTCGACGAACATACAAAAACATTCGACGAACTGTCATTTTGGCATTATGAAATACCTCAGAAAAGTCAAATCGAACCTTTTTAAGTGTCGGTCGAATGTTTGAGGTATTTCATAATGTCATTTTGTCATTATGAAATACCTCGAAAAAGTCAAATCGAACCTTTTTAAATGTCGATCGGATGTTTGAGGTATTTCATAATGTCATTTTGTCATTATTGAATACTTCGGAAAGTCAAAATCGAACCTTTTTAAGTGTCAATCGAGTGTTTGAGATATTATTAAGACCTTTTTCTGCGAAGTTCGCAGCGAGATAATCGATAATTGACAGTTAAAACTTGTCAATTGTCAATTATCTTCTACTTTTGTATCCGTAAATATTATATAATAACATTAAAGATGAGTATTAAATCGACACTGAAAACTGTTAAGGCATATATAGTTATATCTGTGGGTATTTTTATTTACGCATTTGCATGGAAAGCGTTTTTGATACCGAACGAGATAACCGGAGGCGGTGTTGCCGGCATTGCTACGGTTTTGTATTTTGTATCCGGAGCAAAAATTTCTACGGGTATAACTATTTTGATAGTAAATGCCATTTTATTGACGGTAGCGTTTTACGTTTTAGGTAAGGGTTTCGGGGCAAAGACAATTTATGGAGTTGTTTTTCTGTCGCTTATGTTTACTTTTCTTAAATCGCCGGAATCCATATCGGGTCAATTCAACGAGAGCGACAAACTGATATGCGCCATTATCGGCGGCATGCTCAGCGGAGTGGGTGTAGTGCTGACGTTCAGGCAGGGCGGCAGTACCGGCGGAACGGATATTGTCGCCATGATACTTAATAAATACTACAACACAACGCCAGGCAAAGTATTTCTTTACTGCGATATTGTAATCATCGGTCTGTCGTATTTCATCAATCACGATCTCCGTACGATTATTTACGGATACGTGATGATGGGCGTATTTTCCTATACAGTTGATTTACTGCTGTCGGGAAACAAACAGTCGGTGCAGATACTGATTTTTTCACGCAAATACAAAGAAATTGCCGATTCTGTCGTTTTCCTGAAAAAAAGGGGCGTAACAGCCCTCGACGCAACAGGATGGTACACACAGGAGGCAACAAAAGTATTGATAGTCCTTGTACGTAAACAGGAATTGAACGATGTTTACCGTATAATAAAATCTATTGACGCCGACGCTCTTATATCCGTTGCTCATGTGATGGGAGTATTCGGAAAAGGTTTCGATATTATAAAAACTTCCAAAAAAAAGAAATACCTGGATTTTAAGTGAGAGTATTTACAGTGACGCTTTTCGCAATATCCTTACAACAAACTTTTTCCCGACCTGTCGTCATTGCGAATAACCGTTTCGTACCGCAACTGAAAAGGTGTGATGACGCTTATGTTTTTACCACAAAGGCGCTAAGGAGTCTTCAATGAATAAAGGTATCAATTACGGCATCCCGTTAGGGATGCATCGCTTTCATATAACTAAAATGTAAAGATCGCATAATTAGATTATTATGACAGTATCAATTATTCCTTTTTTGTCGCATATCCGTAAGTCCCGCATGTATCCCTGCCGTAAGCTTCCGCATCCCTTAGTAGTGTCGTCCCTGCGGGACTTGTCGTGCGCGGCTAAAAAATCCCGTAAGGATGACATGTCGGTCCAATCCCGCTCTTCGTTTAAACTGTTGAAAATCTCCCGATACCGACATGTCATCCCCAATGTCATCCCTACGGGATTTTGGGGAGGCGGGAACGTGTTTTCTACCGGCATGTCATCTGATTCGGCTATTGTCTGAACCACTGAT
The DNA here is from genome assembly GCA_031275145.1 of Prevotellaceae bacterium. Classification (GTDB taxonomy): domain Bacteria; phylum Bacteroidota; class Bacteroidia; order Bacteroidales; family UBA932; genus JAIRLF01. Next base: position 4,085 of record JAISPE010000039.1, read on the forward strand.
TTCTATGATTATACTGATTAATATGATTGGACTGCACAGGGTAGAAAATCATGTCAATCATAAAA
>JAISPE010000119.1 GCA_031275145.1 Prevotellaceae bacterium
GCCCCTGACGAGGAACAGAACTTCTTTACCGACGAAGGCGTGAGGTACACCGTTACCGCCGACGACGGCGTGACAAAGAAAACCTACGTCGCCAAAGCAACGAGAACGAAGTACAGGGACGCGGAAATTCTTGGCTTTAGTGTCGGCGGCGTGCCATGGCCAGTTATCGACGGGAACATTAATTACTCCTACGCAGCAGGAAAAGAAGTGAGTAATTTGACGCCTGTCATCACTCTGTCTCCCGGCGCAACGGTAACTCCCGCATCGCGTACATCGCAGAACTTCTTCTCCGACGAAGGCGTAACGTATGTCGTTACCTCCGAAGACGGCTCGGCAACGAACACTTACGTCGCCAAAGCTAAAATCAAGGTGATACTGTGGATGGACAGAAAACTGATGAGCGGACACCCTATAGGCAACGATGCAATACCGAGCGCCAGCAATGGAGCAGACAGATTGTTCGACAGTATAGGACGAAGCCTCGGAGTGACAAACAGTACTCTCAGAAGTACTTTTTTCTCCGTCAGTAATCCGGACGGGAGCATGCCGATCTATTACACAATAGATCTCGGAAAGGAGGCTGTATTAAACATGTTTTGGATTGAGCCGCGCGGAGATGACAGAGCCACCGGAGGTTCCCCTGCAGGAGGACGGTATGCTTTCGGTTCAAACGGAGGCGCTTCTCCATACCACTGGAAACTCTGGGGTACAACGTATGATTTCGCCGCTCCCGACTCCGATCACCAAGCGGCAGACGATCCGTACTGGACCGAAGGTCAGTGGAAGAGCGATCCGAGATGGATAGACTTTGGCGATTATTATTACAGACGTCCCAGCGATCCGAACGCAACTCCGGAAAACACAAGCGATGAAACCCGTACCGGCGATAAATGGCTTTATGACATGAGTATTATATACCTGCCACCGGGTATAAACAATCAGATGAACTTTAGCTTACCGGAAAAAACGCCTGTACAGTACGTCCGCTGGGAGTTCATTCAGTCGTGGTGGCCTAATCCGACTACTCCGGAAACGGCAGCCTTTATGCACGAAGCCTGGTTCTATGAAGTAATCGCGGAGTAAAATTAATTCCTGACGAAGTAAGAAATAAATCTTATTTCATAATAAAAAGACAATCCGGCAAAACAGTACGCCGGATTGTTTTTTTTTTTTACAGCAAAGCAAGCTTTTTCCCGCCTCTTCGTCATTGCTAATACCCGTTTCGTACTGCAACTGTCTGAACTGTGATTTTTGTGATTTACATGATTTTTTTGATTTCGTCCGTCAATTCTTAGCTGCGACGTAACGGAGATGTTACGCCGAACGAAAATGTTCAAACGTAGACAAAAAACCTCATTTCCACCTAATTTTAAATAACAAAACAATCTAAGTAGCAATAGTATATACCCGTATTACAACCTCATTACCTCATTCCAGTTGCGGTATGAAACGGGTATTTGCAATGACGATGGAAACGGGATTTCTCCGAAAATTGTGTCTCATATCTCAATATTAAAAATTTCCTTTAAGTTTGTATCCGGTAATAATTTTTGTAACGGTTAATTAATATTTGAAACAGATGAAGATAGCATTAATAGGATACGGGAAAATGGGCAGAACGGTAGAACGTTTTGCACTCCAGCGCGGACACTCGATTACAGTCAGGATAGACAAAGACAATGCGGAAGACATCCGTTCCGGCGCATTCAAATCGTCGGATATTGCGATTGAGTTCAGTATTCCCGAAACGGCTTTTCACAACGTATCCACTGCATTAAACATGGATGTTCCGGTAGTTTGCGGTACGACGGGCTGGCTTGACCGGCTGGACGAAGTAAAACAGCTGTGCCTGACACGGAAACTTGCATTTATCTATTCCTCAAACTACAGTCTTGGAGTAAACATCTTTTTCCACATCAACAGAAAGCTGGCGGAAGTAATGAAAAGATATCCCGAATACGCCGTTTCCATCGAAGAAATCCATCACATACACAAGAAAGACGCGCCCAGCGGAACGGCGGTGACACTTGCCGAAGACATTCTGGCTCAAACCGGTCTGGAAAAATGGTCGCTTGAGAGAGAGGCGAACAGTCTGCACATATCCGCCGTTCGGGAAGGCGAAGTTCCCGGCACACATTCCGTTTCGTATGAAAACGATATCGATTCGATAACAATCCGCCACTGTGCGAAAAGCCGTGACGGATTTGCGCTGGGAGCAGTCATTGCCGCCGAATTTGCACAGGGAAAACAGGGATTTTACACAATGAAAGATGTTTTAGGTTTATAAACAGATTTTAAGAAGATGAAAACACGTTTGTTGAATGTTCTGCTGTTTGTCCTGTTCAATCCGTTCGTTTCTGGAGCGCAGACGGGCAATGTTACAGGCATTGCGATAAATCTGGAAGGCACACTGATGTACTATACCGAAGAAAAATCCGGCGAACACGCTCTGTACAAATCCACAAGAAGCGCGTCCGGTACATGGAGCGCGGGAGTGAGCGAAGACTCTTTTAACGAACATATAAAAGGATATACAGTGCAGACACCCTTTCTGACATACGACGGACAGACACTGTATTTCAGTGCAAATCTTCCCGGTTCGAGGGGGTTCGACATTTTCTGTTCACAAAAGAATGGAGATTCGTGGTCGCAACCCGTTCAGCTGTCTCCCGTAATAAATACCGAAAAAGACGAAATCTCGCCCTCGCTTCCGGCCGGCAATCACACAATTTACTTTACCCGGAACGGTCTCGACAGCGACTGTTACAGCATCTATACCTCCGAAGTCGATATCTCAGGATGGTCTGTTCCGCGGATATTGCCGGCGCCGGTAAACACAGGATGCGAGAAACATGTGCACATATCCCCGGCCGGAGAAACGCTGCTGTTCTCGACCGACAGGCTTACGGAAAAGAAAAGAAAAAAATACAGCATATTCCAGTCCACGCTGATCAGTGAAAATATCTGGACGCCGCCTTCTCCGCTCGGCAACACGGCGAAAGAATATAACGAGTTTACGCCGGCCATCGACTACGAAAACAGCATGATTTTCGTTACAAAAGGCAGTACGGACAGTTTGACATGTCGCCTGCATTCGTACGGCGCACCTGTCTTCAAGCCATATACGGTATTGAAAGGCGTTATAAAAGACGAAGACGGCAAACCTGTCGAAGCCGGACTCACAGTGCAAAACGCGTATACCGGCGAGCTGTACGGCAAGTCAAACGCCGATCCCCTGACCGGAAAATATTCCGCAGTACTCCCCAACAACGCTCTGTACAATATCAGTTTTGCAGCAAAAAGCGGCTCCCGGAGACTGGAAAACATCAATACCGCCGACAATACTCAGGGTCAAACGCTGGTAAAAGACATTACTCTGACAGACAAAATCCTTGTACATGTAACCGTGCAGGATGCCTTTTTGGACAAACTCATCGATGCGGAAGTGAAAGCATACGAAAAGACCAGAACAGCCAAAGTGTCGAAGTCCGGCGAAGGTCAATACCGTATTGTCACTCCGGTACTTGAAAATGTCGATATCGAACTGTATAAGGAAAACTACGTAAAGGAAAATATTTATATAAAGATTAACGATTATGTCGAATTTCCGGAAATGTTCTACACCGTCAAACTTAAACCGGAGATGCGCGCCGGAGTAATCAATGTGCGGGATATTTCGTCCAATCAGGGAATTGAGGCAAACGTCGAAATCAGAAACCTCAGTATCAAAGACGACAAAGTCCGCATATCCGCTGCGGACACCGGGAAATATGAGTTCAACATAAGGAAAGACTGTAAATATACCGTCAGCATAACACTGAAAAACTATTTCTACTATTATGCCGTATGGAAAGCCGATGCAGGCCGGATCGGTCAAACACTGGACGTTCACCTCGTACCGCTGAACGAAATCAACAAAATCCCCATGCCGAACCTGTCATTTCCGGAAGGAGAATCCACTCTGTCGCCCGAAGCGTCAGGCGAGCTTGCCTGCGTCGCAAAAGCGCTGAACAGCAATCCCGAATACACTGCGGTAATATCGCTGTATCATCTGAACAGCGAAAAGGAACTTACGCTTGCACAGCAGCGTGCGAGGTCTGTCATCACTTTCATGGAAACGTGCCGGATACCGAAAACCGGATACCGGATAGACATCTCTCCCGTCGATATAGTGAAAGTTCCCGATATCAGCTTTGTTACAAACATCCCGACCGACAAAAAATGAAAGAGAATCACATAACGTTCCCCGGTCCCTTCCATCTGGAAACAGGCGATATTCTGGAAGATATCGAAATAACATACCACACTCTGGGAACACTGACCGCCGGCAGCCGCGTTGTCTGGATATGCCATGCCCTGACAGCCAATTCGGACGCAAAAGACTGGTGGCCGGGAATGGTCGGCGACGACAAATTTTTTAACGGGCAGGAATATTTCGTTGTATGTGCAAATGTTATAGGCTCATGTTACGGGAGTACGGGACCGCTTTCCGTTAATCCCCGTTCGGGACGCCCGTATTTCAGCAAATTTCCCGCTGTAACGGTGAGGGATATGGTTGCAGCCCACGACAAACTCCGGAAACATCTGGGTATAGACCGGATATACGCCGTAATAGGAAGCTCGATAGGCGGTTTTCAGGCAATAGAATACGCCATGCTGATCCCGGATAAAACAGACCATCTTGTCCTTATCGCCACCAACTGCCGGGTCACACCCTGGGGAACAGCATTTAACGAGGCGCAGCGCATGTCGGTCTTCGCCGATAAAACCTATTTTGCCGACACTCCGGAAGGAGGTCTGGACGGAATGAAAGCGGCACGCGCGACGGCGCTGTTAAGCTACCGGAGCTACGACGGATACAACAAAACTCAGTACGAAGAAGACGACGATGTTATATTCGCCGACAGAGCCGCATCATACGAAAGATATCAGGGGAAAAAACTTGCCGGCCGTTTCAACGCCTACTCGTATGTTGTAATGACGAAAGCCATTGACAGTCACAATACGGGACGGTTCAGGGGAGGCGTCGAAAAAGCGCTTTCATCTCTGAACGTAAAAACCCTGTTAGTCGGAATCGACAGCGACATTCTCTTTCCGGCCACCGAGTTAAAATATATGCACGACAATATTCCGGATTCGCAGTATGCGGAACTGTCATCCGTCTTCGGTCACGACGGCTTTTTGCTGGAATCGGAACAGTTATCGACAATAATGCGTAACTTTTTTGATGACAGTGATTCAAACTGATTACGATCGTAATTACGGAACTCTTGAGCCGCATAAGATTGATATGTTTTATATCTGTTTTTTAGTTGGTTGCTGATTTGCTTTTCCGACGCTTCGTTTTGCTGCCCGTTTATCCGTACTGTTTTGCCTGTATTGTTCCCCTCAAGAGCATTAAACCGTTATGAGCCAAAGCTGACAGTTCGTCTTCGCCCGGATATACCGTTACAGGGGCTATAAATTCCACCATTTTGCTGATATAGCTGCAAATATACGGGTCGTTTGCAATACCTCCGGTTATCAGGATTGCATCGACCTCGCCTTTAAGCGCCGCAGCCATTGAACCGATGTATTTGGATACCTGATAAGCCATTGCATCCAGAATCAATTTGCACTGTTTATCGCCGTTTTCCGCTCTGTTTTTAATTTCGGAATAGCTGTTTGTGCCAAAATAAGCCATAAATCCGCCTCCGCCGACAAGCATTTTCTCTATTTCGGCTTTACTGTATTTGCCGCTGAAACAGATATCGACCAACTGTTTTGCGGGTATACTTCCCGAACGCTCGGGCGAAAACGGTCCGTCTCCATAGAGTGCGTTATTGACGTCAATGATTTGTCCCCGGCAGTGCGCCCCGACGGACACACCTCCGCCTATATGCGCTATTATCAGGTTAATCTCTTCGTAGTCGCGGTTAATCAAGGCTGCATGTTTGCGGGCAATGGCTTTCTGGTTCAGTGCATGAAATATCGGCACACGTTTGAATGCAGGATGTCCGGCAACTTTCGCTATATCCTGCATCTCGTCAACAACGACAGGGTCGGCGATATACGCTTTTCCTGTAGAAGTCTGTCCGGCGAGTTCGGCAGCAATCAATCCGCCAAGATTGCTCGCATGTTCTCCCATAGTATTGGATGACAGGTCTTCGATCATCCTGTCATTGATTTCGTAAACACCCGAACGCACAGGTTTGAGCAATCCGCCCCGAGCCATGATAATGTCAATGTCCGACAATGAAAAATTTATCGCATTAAGTTCTTCAATAATAGAATTTTTACGGTATACATACTGTTCCATTATACTTGAAAAACCGTTTAAAACACCGGCGTCATGCACTATTTTCTTTATAAAAACAGGTTCTTCATTCCTGAATATCCCTGTTTTAGTGGATGTAGATCCGGGATTTACTGTTAAAATATAAAAATTATCCATTCTATAGACAATTAAAATAATGACTGATACTGATGCTTATAAATGACAGGCGATGAACCCGAATTTGGAATCCATCGCCGTCTTAATTCATTATGGACAAACACTTCACAGTTTATTATCAATAAACCTTTCCTCTATTTTCTTCCAATCCAAAATGTTCCAGAAGTTCTTTACATAATCGGCTCTTCTGTTCTGGTAATCCAGATAATACGAATGTTCCCAGACATCACAGCATATCAACGGAAATCCTGTTTTACTGTGGATAGGGCTTCCGGCATTTTGTTCCTGGCTTATGGCTAAACTGCCGTCATCTTTTTTGTATAACCATGCCCAGCCTGCGCCAAACAAAGACACTGCCGCCTTGCTGAATTCTTCCTTAAATTCGCCGAAAGAACCGAATCTCTTCTGTATCGCTTCCAGTAATTTACCGGATGGCTCGGATTTTGGCGAGGGAGAAAACGACTTAAAGTAAATATCGTGATTCAACACTTGCCCGGCATTGTTAAATATTGCGCCGTCCGATTCCCTGACTATAGTTTCCAAATCTGCATTCTCAAATTTTGTTCCCTGAACCAGTCCGTTCAGATTGTTTACATAAGTCAGAAAATGCTTTCCATGGTGGAATTCCACCGTTTCTTTTCCAATTGCAGGAGACAACGCTTCAACTGCATACGATAATTTTGGTAATTCAAACTTCATTTTATCCAAATTTTAAAAAATTATACATTAATTTACTTAATCGCATATTAAAACAAATACTATGTGTAAAAGTTTTATCAATCTTGATTAATATGACATAGAGAGAAATTATAACTCCTTTTTGACATAATTCTTTTTTCCCTTTTTTGACATAATTAACAGAATTTTCATAATTTACATAATCTGTTAATTTTGCAAATGTTGTTAATTATGTCAAAAAAGCCCCGATACAGGATTGTGAAGCGTAATTTAATATATATCATTCAAATCAATTTCTATCCCGTCGAAAATGTTTACGGGGACTTTTCCGGTTTCGTATATTGTTCCGTTATCATATTTTCCGTCGGGCTGCAGGATAAATGCTTCGATACCCTTCGAAGGATAGACAATCCAGTATTCACGAACGCCGGCTTTTTCGTATAAATCGAATTTTACTGTCAGATCGTATCTGGCAGTCGAAACCGACTGTATTTCGGCGATGAAGTCGGGGGCGCCGAGACAGCCTCTTTCGTCTAATTTCGACGGATCGCATACGATACAGATATCGGGCTGTACAACAGTGTCGATCTTATTGTCTTCTCTTTCGCCGTTTCCGGGCAGACGCACATCGAAAGGAGCATGGAAAACTTCACATTTTCCTTTGTGTCTTTCAATTATGAGATATAATTTTACACATAATCTCATGCTTATTTCCTGATGTCGTGTTTTCGGAGCAGACATCATGTTGATAAGTCCGTTCACCAGTTCACGCCGTTTATCGTCTATCCATGTCAGATAGTCGGCATACGTATAATGTTTGTTGGGGTCTAATATGAGTTCCATAATCTCTATAATTTCAATATATCTTTAAATATATCACTATACTCAATTTCTATTCCGTCGAAAATATGTACGGGAATTTTTCCGTCTTCATATACTGTTCCCTTATCGTACTTTCCGTCGGATTGCAGGATAAATACCTGTACCGCTGCGGGCAAAACTACCCAGTACTCGCGCACGCCAACGGCTTCGTAAAGATTGAATTTTTCGCCGAGGTCATATTTAATCGTCGAAGGAGAATATATTTCGGCAATAAAATCCGGCGCGCCGAGACAACCGCGTTCTTCAATTTTAGCGGGGTTGCATACGATACAGATATCGGGCTGTACAACGGTGTCGATCTTATTGTCTTCTCTTTCGCCGTTTTTGGGCAACCGCACATCAAAAGGGACAGGATAAATTTTACATCCTCCTCTATTGCGTTCAATTATGTTATACAATTTCGCACTCAAATTCATAATTATCTCCTGATGTTGTGCTTTCGGCGCAGACATCATTCTAATATATCCGTCTACCAGTTCGCGCCGCTTATCGTCCATCCATGTCAGATAGTCGGCATACGAGTAACGCTTTTCTGTATCTAATAACAATTCCATAATAACAATAAATAAAACTTGCCACAAAATTACATGAAATTTTATAAACTCACAAAAATTACGTTATCTTTGTGAAAATTTTTAACAAAAATTACAGTTTGGTTGTTATAGAAACAGATAAAATTATACTAATTAAAATGAAGCGATTATCACTACTTTTCTTATTTTTGCCGGCGCTTTTTTATGTGACGGCCTGTACTGCTCTGGCTCAATCGGATAGCAGAGTAATAAAAACGGCTGTTCCTTCGCGTCCTGCCGGTCAAACGGATGTATTACAGTTGAAAGCGCCGGCTATTCCTGTTGTCAGGATTGCGTTCATTGGTCTGGGCGCGCGCGGTTCGAGTGCGGTAGGGCGTATTACAAACATCGACGGTGTTGAAATTGTGGCGTTATGCGATGTTCTTGAAAAAAATGTAAAAAAAGCAAACGAACAGCTGGAGAAGAAAGGGCTTCCACGTGCACGGGAATTTTTCGGCGACACTGCCGTATGGCGCAAAGTCACAGCCCTCCCGAATGTTGATCTTGTCTATATCGTTACCGACTGGGTACATCATGCCCCCATAGGAATACAGGCGATGAAAGACGGAAAACATGTGGCAATCGAAGTGCCGGCAGCTATAAGTATGGACGAAATATGGGCGCTGATCAATACTTCGGAACAGACACGCAAACATTGTATTCAGCTCGAAAACTGTGTGTACGATTTTTTTGAACTGACTACTCTGAACATGGTGCAGCACGGTCTTCTGGGCGAAATTATTCATGGCGAAGGCGCATATATCCACGGATTGCAGCCATACTGGGATTCATACTGGAACGATTGGCGCATGAAATTTAACCGGACACACAGGGGCGACGTTTATCCTACACATGGACTGGGACCTGTCTGTCTGGCGATGAACATACACCGCGGCGACAAGTTGAATTATCTGGTTTCGGTAGATACGAAGGCTGTCGGTAATCCCGCTTTTCTGAAAGAAAAACGCGGCGTCGAAGTGAAAGATTTCCGCAACGGCGATCATACAACAACTTTAATCAGTACCGAACAGGGAAAAACAATTATGATTCAACATAACGTAACTTCCCCGCGTCCGTATGACCGGCTGTATCAACTGACCGGAACAAAAGGCTTTGCAAATAAATATCCGGTAACCGGCTATGCACTTGCTGCGGATGCAATAGACGAAGAGATTGCTAAAAATCACGAAAATCTGAATGCTCACAGCTTTGTGCCGAAAGAGGTGGAAAAGGCTTTAATGGAAAAATATAAACATCCTGTCGTAAAGGATATCGAAGAAAAAGCCAGACGGGTAGGCGGTCATGGAGGTATGGACTTTATCATGGATTACCGTCTGATTTACTGTCTGCAAAAAGGTCTTCCCTTAGATATGGACGTGTACGATCTCGCGGAATGGTGCAGCCTGATTCCTTTAACGGAAATATCTCTGGACAACAATTCCGCTCCGGTAGAAATACC
>JAISPE010000123.1 GCA_031275145.1 Prevotellaceae bacterium
CGAAGTCGTCGGAAGCAACAATGCGGATTTCGTCTCCGGCAGCGCCCTTATATGACGACAGATCAACCGTCTCAATATCCGGAGCGTTAAAGAAGTCGGCTACCGCCACATTGTAGGCAGTGATGTCCTTTTTCTTTTTTGCCACCGCCGAATATAAATCGCCGGTCTGCACGTCTTTTACGGCAGCCTTCGCATAAATTGCAGCCTGCTGAAAACGTTTACGCTGTTTCAGCTGTTTTTCCGATGCGGTATCCGGCTGTTCGGCGATTTTCGACACGACAGTTTTACCGCCAACCTGACGAAATATTAACAGATCGCCAATCTTTCCACTTAACCCGTAGGTTACTACATTGTTTTTTGACTTAGCCATTTTTTAAAAATTTTAATGCTGTTATTACTATTATTATGTATTGAATTAAATTTATTGTCGGGAGTGTATTTGTGAAAGGTATATAAAATGCAGTCGGACCGCTTTCTTTCGGAAAACGGAATATGTTTCGCCTGCGAATATCCGGATTTGTTGAATCTGGATTCTGTTTTGGCGTTTTTACGGATTTCGCCCTTATAATTATCGTAATTACCTGATTCTCTCTCTCTCTCTCTCGATCCCTGATATGCTGTATGCAGGCAAAGAGCGACAGAGGTAAGACAAAAGACACATAAACAGGCGTTAAACAGTTTTTGAAAAGCATTTCAGTCTTTGGGAAAAGACATAAAAAAGGCACAAACGGACAAAGTTTGTAACCCAAATCGTACCCCTGCATGGAGACAAAAAAATGGGGGTATGAACTGTCCGAAACTATCCTGTTAATGTCTGATATTGTCCGGGTTACACAGAGCCTGTTTTGAAATAAAGGAAGTAATTTTGTAATTTAAAAAAAGGCATTATGCGAAGTACATTTAAAGTGCTCTTTTACCTGAAGAGAGACAAACAGAAAGCGGACGGAAAGATTCCATTATTTTGCAGAATCACCGTTGACGGAAAGGAGACCCGGTTCGGGATGAAGAAGGACATCAACCCGAAACACTGGGATGTAAAAGCCGGAAAAGTAACCGGCAGGACGAATGAAGCGACGGAGATTAACACGCTTATTGACAGCACAAAATCGGAGATATGCAAAGTATACCGGGATATGCAGGAGAAGGAAAACAGCGTTACGGCGGAAAAAGTAAGAAACGCTTTTCTCGGTGTTGAAACCGGACAGCAAAATTTGCTTGAACTGTTTGACCGGCACAACGGAGAACGGAAACTTCTGATCGGTCAAACCGTTTCCGCATCCACATATGACAAATACCGGATAACCCGCAATCATCTTGCCGACTTTATTGACAAACAGTACGGTTTGCCGGATATTTCACTGAAACGGATCGACCACGGGTTTATCTGTGATTTTGAAATCTTCATGCTCACGACCTGTGGCTGTGCTGAAAATACCGTTGCCAAATACATGCAGATTTTCAAACACATCATTATCATTGCAATGAAATGCAAATGGATATACAAAAATCCATTTTCCGAATACAGCGTGCATGTAAAAAAGACAGACAGAGGATATCTGACGCAGGATGAAGTTGAAGTTTTGATGGCACAAACATTTGAAAACAAATGTTTGGAACGTGTACGGGATATTTTTGTATTCTGCTGTTTCACAGGACTGTCATATATTGACGTAAAGACACTTGCTTCAAATCATATCCGCACGTCGTTCGACGGAAAATTGTGGATAACGGGCAAACGCGGAAAAACCGGTGAGAATTATAATGTTCCGCTGTTGGATATTCCAGAAATGATTTTGGAAAAATATAGGAACACCCTGTCGGACGACCGTTTATTTCCGGTGATAAGCAACAACACTACAAATACTTATCTTAAAAAAATCGGTGAATTGTGCGGTATAAAAAAGAAACTCACATTTCACCTGTCGCGGCACACGTTTGCAACTTTGACATTAAGTAAGGGAGTGTCACTCGAAAGCGTATCTAAAATGTTGGGACACACCAATATCCAAACAACGCTGATTTATGCGCGTATCACAGGCGAAAAAATCGGTAACGATATGGCGCTCTTCGCCGGAAAAATAAAAAAAAATGGGAATAAATTATCTGTAAATAATTAAAAATAAACATAATAAATAAATATTTGTATGAGAAAGACATTCAGAATACTCTTTTACCTGAAAAGAGATAAGAAAAAGGCAAACGGCACTGTACCTCTGTTTTGCAGGATTACCGTTGACGGAAAAGAAGTCCGGTTCGGAATGAAAAAGGACATAAATCCAAAGTATTGGGATGCAAAAGCCGGCAAAGCAACCGGCAGAACAAATGAAGCGGTGGAACTCAACGCTCTCATTGACAATACAAAATCGGCGATATACAAAATATGTCGTGATTTACAGGAAAAGGAAAACAATGTTACAGCCGAAACGGTGAAAAACACTTTTCTCGGTCTTGAAATCAAGCATCAAAATTTGCTCGAACTGTTTGACCGGCACAATAATGAGCGGAAACTGTTAATCGGCAAGAGTATATCCGAAGCCACATGCGACAAATACCGGATAATCCGAAATCATCTTGCCGATTTTATCAAAATACGATACAATTTATCGGACATACCACTGAAAGACATCAATCACAAATTTGTCTGTGATTTTGAGATTTTTATGCTCACGTCGCGCGGATGTATAGAAAATACGGCTGCAAGATATATGCAGTTTTTCAAACACATCATCATTATTGCCACAAAACTCGGCTGGATAGACAAAAGTCCCTTTTCCGAATACAGGATTCAGATAAGGAAGACAGACCGGGGATATTTGACACAGGACGAAGTCGAAATTCTGATGAACAGAACGTTTGATACAAAACGCCTGGAACGTGTTAGAGATGTTTTCGTATTCTGCTGCTTCACAGGCTTATCGTATATCGATGTAAAAACGCTTACATCTGACAATATTTGTACGTCATTTGACGGGAAACTGTGGATAACGGGCAAACGCGGGAAAACCGGTGAGAGTTACAACGTTCCGTTGCTGGATATTCCGAAAGTGATTTTGGAAAAATACAGAAACACTTTGCCCGACAACCGTTTGCTTCCGGTGATAAATAACCAGAATTCAAATGCTTATCTCAAAGAAATCGGCGAACTGTGCGGCATAAAAAAGAAACTCACGTTTCATTTGTCGCGGCACACGTTTGCAACTTTGACGCTAAGCAAGGGCGTATCCATTGAAAGCGTTTCCAAAATGCTGGGACACACCAATATTCAGACTACGCAGATCTATGCCCGGATTACGGATGAAAAAATCGGTAACGACATGGCTGTTTTTGCAGGAAAAATACGGGGAATGGAAACAAAATTAAGCGTAACAAACAAATAATTAAAAATATGGAAAGAGGTTATATTAAAATTATTCAGGAGGAAGGCAAGCGCCCTCGGTAGAAATGCGGCTGATAAACAGCAATTTATGGATTTCAAAATATGAGATTGCGAAAACGTTCAACTGTTTTCCGCAAAAAATAGAAATGAACCTGCGGAGCATGTTCAAAAGCCGGCTTTTGTGGGAAGACGACGTAACCCGTACTTACCGTTATACGGATAAAAATACTGAAAAACATGCTGTTTATTACAGCCTCGAAGTGCTGATTTTTTTAA
>JAISPE010000128.1 GCA_031275145.1 Prevotellaceae bacterium
ATCGCTGCCGCCGCCACCGAAGCTGTTTCGATTCAGTTGACGCCTAAAGCATTCGAGTTTTTCGATCCGCAAACAGACAGCATGACGGTTAAACCCGGAGTGTACGAAATTCTGTACGGCGGTTCCTCTGCCGATACAGCCCTGAAATCAATTATGCTGACTGTAAATTAACAGAATTTTCCCGGGAACCCTAACAGGGTTTCCAACCCTGTTAGGGTTTTCAACGTAGATTATGAAAATTCTGTTAATTCTGTCAAAAAGGAATTTTGTCGTACACTCCGGAAAGACAGAAGTCACAAAAAACAAAAGACAGGCTGGGAGCCTGCCTTTTTCTAACCTAAAAAACTTAACCTATGAAAAACCAACTTTCGGGCACAAAAGTAATACACTTTTTTCTAACTGCCAAATTTTTTTTCACTTTTTTTGAAAAAAAATTTCAATTATTTTTTAATTCATTACTAATCAATATTCAGTGTCAGGCGGGCAATTTGAATTTCATTACTGTCGCCGGTGTTTTTTCCCTTTACGTCCGACAGTTTTATAGCGTCAAAGTAGTCTCTTTCGGGATTTATCCTGACTTGAGTCAATTTTATCACCATGTTTAGCGGTGTTGCGCCCACGTCGTTCGTAAAGAAAGTACCGATACCGTAAGTATCATGTATTCTGTTCGCCACATGTTTTTTTATCCTTCTGACCTCATCGACGTTGAGCGAATCGCTGTAAACTATCGTTTTTGACGCCGGGTCTATCCTGTTTTTTCTGTAAAATTCGACAACCCTGTCTGCAAATTCTATTGGATCGCCACTGTCACAGCGTACTCCGTCAAACAGTTTCGCGTGCTTCAATCCGAACGAATGGAAAAACATGTCGGAAGTATACGTGTCCGTCAGGGTTATACCCAAACTTCCCTGAAACACATCTACCCAGGCGTCGAGAGCTTTAGCCGTTGCAGCCCTGTAGCCGTAAACCGCTCCGTGATACATGAACCATTCGTGAGGCATCGTTCCGATAGGGATAGTATTGTATTTCATTGCCAGATATACGTTGCTTGTTCCCTTGAAATTGTCGCCCGAATTTTCCTGCAGGGTTTTTACTGCCATATCGTGAACATCGAAAGAAAATCTCCGGCGCGTACCGAAATCGGAATAGTCGGCATTCAGTTCCCTGAGGGTTTTCGCCTTATTGACAGTCCGGCTGATACAGTCTTCCGAAGGAAGAGTTCCCGTCATCCTGAAATACAGTTCGGAAATCAAAGCCATGAGCGGCACTTCCCACAATACCGTTCTGTACCAGTATCCTTCGATAAGAATATCGAGCTTTCCGCCTGTCTGAGTAATTGTTACCTCATCGGGACTGTAGGTATATCCTTCCAGAAAATCAATGAACACAGGGTCGAAAAAGTAACAGCGTTTTTCGATAAACTGCTTTTCCTGCTTCGTGAGTTTTAGTTCTGCCATATTTTTTACCTCGGCCTTCAACGCTTCGGCAAACCCTTCGGGAAAACTTGTCTCCCCCCTGTTGAAAAAACGATAGCGTACTGCCGCTTTCGGATACAGCTTCTGTATCGCCAGCATGACAGAAAACTTGTACAGGTCGTTATCCGTAAAATGTTTTATAATCATATAGATATTTGTTTTTTTTATATTATAACCGGATGCAAAATTACATGAAAATTCCGTATTTCCAAAACCGGATTTCGCCGGCTACAGCGCGGGATGGTATAAAAGAGCAAAGGCGCACCGTTGCAGGCTTTTACTGCGGTTTGTTTGCCGTTATAAAAATTGTTTATATTTTTGCATCCGATTATTCACTTGTTAAATTTATTATGAAATGAAAAAAAGTTTTTTAATGAAAATGTTCGTCTGCCTGTTTACGGTAACAGCATTGTATGCCTGCGGCAATGACGAAAAGGAGAAAAAAGATGAGATAATAGCGGTTACGGGCGTAACGCTCGATCAAAGCCGTTTTACGCTTGCGGTGGGCGACAGTAAAACCCTCACTGCCGTTGTTTCGCCCGATAACGCTACGAATAAGGAGGTTAGATGGAGCAGTAGCGATACGGAAATTGCCACTGTCGACAACGGCGTAGTAACCGCTGTTGCCGAAGGCTCTGCAAGCATTATCGTAACTGCCGTCGATGGCGAAAAGACGGCCGAAGCACCTGTACTGGTGCTGATAACCGCATCGGCAGAAGAATTTGCTGCTCATTGCAGGCGGTACTATCGGTTGGCTTATTCGACTTACCTGCAAATCGACAGTCAATATTCCACATTGGAAGCGCGACAAGATGTCACTTCTTCGAGTCGTATCCTGTTAACTTTCCTGAACTATGCGTATAAGACGGTCAATTTATGCAATCAGCTGATAGAACGGCTGGATTCGGATGATGACATATCGGAGGCCGACAAAAATATCTTTCTGGGACAGGCCCTCGCATACAGGGCAGCCTCTTATTTTTATCTGAAAACACTCTTTGGCGGAGTCCCGCTGATACGGACTTACGAATATGAACTTTCGGAAGAACCTTCACGTGCTTCGGTACAGGAAATAAATGATTTTATACGTGAAACGCTTGATGAAGCCAAAAGTAAAAATTTACTTCCGGCAAACGACAGTGTCTATCATACGCTTGCCATAATTGAATCACAAAACAGTGACGCGGCTGCCGCATATACGGGAATGCAGGATATACTGGACAGAATGGCCGCAAACAGTTTGCTGTCTTTCACTGATGTAAATAACGACGGAATCATTACTGCCGATGAATATCCGGCAAATACGATGACTGTACAGATATATTTACTGTATGCAGAAATATCATTGAACAGCGGAAATACATCGCAAGCGATAGAAACGTTAAACATACTGCGCGAATTGTCAGGGCAGTCTCCGTTGTCGCCGGAAGAAACTGAAACTGTGGACAACATCAGAACAGCTATCCGGGACATATTCGACAACTGTAATACGGGTATGAAGTATTTGAATCTCGTGCGCTGGAACTTAACTTCGGATTGGGGATACCGTATCCTTCTGCCGATTCCGCTGGAAGCTTTAGACGGAATGCCGCAAAATGAGGGGTGGTAATCAGGTAAAGCAGTTACCTGTTTGTCGTTTGTGTACAGAAACAGGGCTGTTTTTTCCGGAACAGCCCTGTTTTAATTGTAATAAAGGAGCGTTCAATAAATAAAGGTATTAATTAATTATGGATTTATTTTCCGGCATCTCATCAATGGCAAAGAGCATCCCGCTAGGGATGCATCGCTCGGTAGAAAACCCATACCGTCCTGTTTTGCATCCCGTTAGGGATGCATCCCTAACGGGATGCAGGACAGGA
>JAISPE010000164.1 GCA_031275145.1 Prevotellaceae bacterium
AAAAACAGTACTTATATTCAGCTGCTTAATTGAAAATATCTCCGCGTGCTGTATCCCTAAATGTAATTATATAGTTGAGAATTGACAAAATTCCTTTTTGACAGAACCTTTAGCTCGACCAAGTCAATTATTCCTCGCGCGGTACAGTTTTATGATAACGGAAGATTGCGGGTCAAGACCGCAATGACGGCTGACGCCTGCTGTGATTACGGGGTTGACATATTATGGGGATACTCCTGTTGAAATCGAACTTGAGGTTGTACTGTCGTCATTGCGGGCTTGACCCGCAATCCCATATCACAAAACTGTACCGTGCATAGTATAGCTGCGACGTAGCGAGGACGCTACGCCGAGCGAGGGACGAGGGACACAAAGGAGCGTTCAATAAATAAAGTATTAATTATTGATTTATTTTCCGGCATCTCATCAATGGCCTGCCTGACGGCCTACCTACCGGCAGGCAGGGCAGTCAGGGCAAAGAGCATCCCGTTAGGGATGCATCGCTCGGTAGAAAACCCATACCGTCCTGTTTTGCATCCCGTTGGGGATGCATCCCTAACGGGATGCAGGATAGGATATATTGACTGTTCTACCGAGCGATGCATCCCTAACGGGATGCCATAATTGATACCTTTATTTATTGAAGACTCCAAAGTTTCCACAAAACCCTTGTGGTAAAAAACTGCGGTAATTCCTGTGCAGGCGAATTTTATGCGCTTCAAGCTCCCGAGATTACACAGATTATCATGTTGCAGACAGGTTCATTTCAGTCATGATTTCCTCTATCTTTTCGCTCATGGATTTTTGTCCGTCAATGACATGTATTACTGCTCCCTTGCGTTCCATTCCGCGAAACCATGTCATTTGCCGTTTAGCGAACTGATGTATTGCGATATTCAGTTTTTCGACCATATCGCCGTATGTCAGTTTATTGCACAGATACAGGCCAATATATTTGTATTCCAGACCGTAAAACAGCATATCGTCCAGAGTAAGTCCCTTTTTCATCAATCCTTCAACTTCTTCCACCATTCCGTTTTTTAGACGGTAGAACAGACGGTCTGTGATTTTTTGTCTGCGGGTTTCCCTGTCAAAGCGCAATTCGAAATATACGTTATTTATTGCAGGATATTGCCGCCTGTCCATATCATTATTTTTCAGATAATATTCTATTTCTATAGCTCTTATCGTCCGTTTTTTACTGTCGGTATCCGTTTTATTGTGCAACCGTTTGATACCGGACAGTATGGCGATTAATTCTTCATGGGTTTTCCGTTCGAGTTCCTGTCTAAGTTCTTCGTTTGCCGGCACAGGCAATAAATCATATCCGTTTATAACCGCTTCGATATACATTCCGCTTCCGCCGCAAAGTACAATCTTTTTTCCCCTTTCTTTTATTGACTGATAAACCTCAAGAAAATCTCTCTGATACTCGAAAACATTATATCTGTATCCGGCATCGACTACATCTATAAGATGATATGGAACAGACACCCCGTTAATCACGTATTCCGAAAGATCTTTACCCGTACCGATATCCATTCCCCTGTATACCTGACGCGAATCGGCCGAAATAATTTCCGCTCCAATTTCGTATGCCAGACTGACAGCCAGCGCCGTTTTCCCGCCTGCCGTCGCTCCCGTTACCGTAATTATGTCCGTAGACTGCATCAACATAATATTAAAATAATTGCGCTATGTGTCGTATTTAAGCTCTCCTATTACGGACATAATTTTTTCAATAATCGCGGACGGACTTATTTCCCTCATGCAAGCGTATGGAAAATCAGTCCGGTAACAGTTTTTATTTCCGTAAATCGAACACGGTCTGCAATGTTTGTCGATTTGTACAATATTGTCGGGAGACTGTCTCCATCCGGTAAATCCTGCATACGGATGCGTTGCACCCCAGACAGATACAACAGCCGTACCCACAAGGGAAGCCAGATGCATGTTTGCGGAATCCATTGACAGCATTAAATCTAATTTGCCGATTAACTGCAACTCCTCCTTGAGAGTAAACTTGCCTGCGACTGAAATACAGTGCGGAAATTTACTTTCCCATTCCTGTAACTGCAATTTTTCGGCGTTACTGCCGAAAAGAAAAAGATTAAATCCTTTTATCGAAAGGTACTCGATCACTTCTGCCATTTTTTCGAGAGGATATATCTTGCCTTGATGGGCAGCAAAGGGCGCAATCCCGACGGATACCGCATTTTTTTCGTTCGGCAATATCGCGGTCACTTTATCCGAAATATTTGAGCCGGTCTCATAAAGACTGTTTAAATCGGGATTAACATCAAATCCTGCCTCTCTGAAAACATCGGCATACCGTTCTATGGTCGTTTTCAAAGGTCTGAGAATTTTGTTTTTCCTTCGCGTCAATGCTCTTTTGTCTTTTCGGCCTTTATCTATGACAAATACCTTAACTCCGATAAACCGGAAAAAAAAGCGCAAAATATTGCTCCTGAGCACATCGTGCAAGTCTAAAACGAGGTCGAACCGTTCTTTTCTCAGGATTTTAAACAGTGAGTACAGGCCTTTCAGTCCCTCGTAATATTTCAGTTCTATCCCTGCAAAATATATTTTCGGTGAATTGAAGAAAGGCGCATAACTTTTCTGGGACAGCACCGACAGTTTTATATGCGGATATTTATTTATAAAAGAATACAGTACAGGCGCTGTCATCGCAACGTCGCCCATTGCGGAAAGACGTATTACAAGAATCTTCAATATCCTGTCCTGCTGATATTTTTTTCTTTTAAATGACATAGTTTTCATTATTTTTCATGTGATTAAAGAATTTTCAGTTAATGTTTCTTCCATGCCTGACCTGACAACCGAAATAAATATGTCGTTCATTGTCGGCATCGACTCGCTGTATTCAACAATCTCGACTAAAGGCAAAATTGCCGACAGCAGCTTGTTCCCGTTTTCGGAACGGACTTTTATTGCGGTGATATTGTGCTGTTCCGCCGATGTTTCCAGCAACTCGTGTTCACCGGAAATGAGGGAATCCACATCTTCGATCGAGCCTCTGAAAACAATTTTATACACGTTGGCGCCATAACTGCGTTTGATTTCGCCGATATTTCCTTTTAAGACGCATTGCGATTTGTTAAGCAGGGCAATATCGTCGCACAATTCTTCAACCGAAGCCATATTGTGGGTGGAAAACACTATTGTAGAGCCTTTATCCCGCAGGGCCAGTATCTCGTTTTTCAGCAGTTGAGTATTGACGGGATCAAACCCGCTGAACGGCTCGTCGAAAATCAGCAGTTCCGGCTCGTGTATCACGGTGACAATAAACTGTATCTTCTGTGCCATCCCTTTCGACAGTTCTTCGATCTTCCGGTTCCACCAGTCATGAATTTCCATTTTATCGAAATAGCTTTTAAGTCGCGAAAGAGCCTCCTTACGCGATAACCCCTTCAATTGAGCAAGATATAAAGCATGTTCGCCTGCCTTCATTTTTTTGTACAGGCCGCGTTCTTCGGGCAGGTAACCGATATTTGTAATATCTCCGGCCTGCATCGGCCTGCCGTTGAAGAGCAGTGAACCCGAATCCGGTGCGGTAATCCTGTTAATAATTCGCAGGAGGGTAGTTTTTCCGGCGCCGTTCGGACCCAGTAAACCGAAAATGCTCCCCCGTTTTACCGATATGCTCACCCCGTCCAGCGCGCGATGACCGGCATACTGTTTAACAACATTATCCGTTTCAAGTATATACATAATAGCGGTTATAACGACATTCCTATTCTCGTAACTTTTGCCAGCGGATGATCCATTGCCGCCCATAACAGACGTTCCATGTGTAACAGCGATGATTCTTCTTCCATCATGGTCTTGTAACTGCCCTGATAGATAAGCATATTCTTGATAACGACAATATATGCCGGTCCAAAATACGGAAAAATCGTAGGCGCATATCCTGTATCGTCGTCGAAATACTCTATAAACTTATCCAAATCGTTGGATGCCACAATGTCATTATATTTGGTTTCGAATTTTTTATAACCGTCCGGATCTCCTGCATCTCCGATTAATTCGTGAAATTTGTAGAAATAGTCCTTGAAATTCGGTAACAGTATCTCCGGTTTTATCACATACTCTGTTACCGTTACGCTTTTCTCGCCTGTTTGCAAGTCGCATAGCTCTTCGTTGTAGAAATCAAAAAAATCTTTTGGCGCATGTTCGATAAATAATTCTTTGTATTCAGACTCTCGTTTTTTCGAATATCCCCCCCAAAGGCTACCGAACCGAAATGAAAGCGGAATTCCTCCCATAATACCTGTTCCCATAATATTTAATATTTTAAATTTTATATATTTACATTTCAATGACAAAGGTAAGTATTTTTTTAATACCTGCGATATTTTCAAAAAAAAAGATGTTTTTGACAGAAACTTTAGTTCGACGAACAGAGCGTTGCTGTATAGCCACATTTTTCCCGTCCCGACAGATGTCGGGCAACAGGAAACATAACTTCAATATTAAACTTAAAACTGCTATGCCTATGGAACATTACGGTCAATAATAGAATTTCAAACAGTAGCGGCAAGGTTCCGCAGACTGTTCTTCCGAACGCAGATTGGGCGTCCGGAGCGGGAATACTGGTTGCCGCGACACAGTTCAATCCGCTGCTGCCGGTGAAAGACGGGAACAGCGATTATCCCATCGAGGAGACCGCTCCCTACAATCCCAATCCCGCCTCTTTGCTGGAAGTTTCCGAATCAATGTCGGTATCGACCGCAATTATGCCAAGCCGCAAATGCGAACGTCTGTATTCCGGGATGCGGACGTGAGTGTCCCAAGTCAGAAAAGTATTATCTTTGCGCCGGAAATCGGTATCATGTTAACATTAAAACGTAAAGGATACAAATAACGCAACAATTAATAAACGGAACACATAATTATTAACAGATGATTCAAATAAAAGTAAAATTATTATCAAGAACATTTCCGGCAAGTGCGGCGGCAGTTGCTGCATTTCTTTTTATGCCGGTCATTTACGCTCAGGTACCCGACCTTGTCGGCGGACCGCCGGGTGTTGAGCGGGTTGCCGCACATT
>JAISPE010000279.1 GCA_031275145.1 Prevotellaceae bacterium
ATCATTTTTCGGATCCAGATATTTTCCCATAACCGTGTTTTTTTAAAATTCGCGTGCAAAGATAATGATTTATTATATAATTCAAGTTTCCCGCCAAAATTTTATTCGGTTGAATCAGATAAAAGGCGGGAAACTTCAGTAATAAAATTTTTAATTGAATTGTCCCAAAAGTACAGTTGCGATACAAAACTCTGCAAAAGACTTTCGGGACTTCCAAAAACAATTTAATGTAATTTTAGCTTTAGCTACCTCTCATAACTCGGACTGTCATTTTTCGCTGAACAGTTTCGATGCGGAGAGTTTGGTTACTTTGCCATATTTTTCCAGCGCTTTGGTATCAATCGTTTTGGGATTGCCGACAACGGCGATAGCAACAGGACGTCCCTTGATCTTTTCGCTGTAAAACTTGAGAACGTCATCAAACGTAAGGCCGGCGACGGCTGCACTGTTTGTTTCTGCCGGCGCTTTGCCGTATCCTCTTAATTTCCATGCCTGATATACCTGGCTTGCATTCCGGAAATGCGGCTTTTCGACGGAAGCAATTCCCTGTAGATAGTTTTTGATATTCGATATCCTGTCGGGATATTGCGGCATACTGTTTAGCAAATCCATATAGACTTCAATTGCATCGAGCGTTTTGTCGGACTGTGTTCCCAGCGCGCCGACAAACCAGGTCTTTCTGTTTTCGAGGCTCGGGTGTACGTAATATCCTCCGGCGGAATAAGCCATCGAACGGTATTCGCGTATTTCCTGCATCACCAGCCCGTTGAATCCGCCGCCGAAATATTCGTTAAAAGCGTCGATATAAGGATCGTATTCGTGTTTATAATCATCGCCTTCGATGTAGAAATAGATTGTGCTCTGTTTTGCGTCGCTGTTCGGTAAAAAGAGGACAGTGTTTTCGGTATATTTCGCCCTGTCTTTTATTTCCGGCGAAGCGGATGCTTTTTCACCCTGTTTGAGTGGCAGATTTTTGTTCAGTATGTCGTACACCTGTTCGAGGGGTAGAGAGCCGGCATAATGAATTTCGGCTTCGTAATCGGTTGCCCGCTGGAACTCTCCTGTCAGGTTGCCGATTGTCATCTCGCTGATTTCGTCCATGGTAAAACGGTCGATATACTCCGATTTGTCCTTATAGAATAAATAGTTGCGCAAGGCGTCGGCAAGGGCTTCGTTGGATGTTTTTTCGATTATCCGTTCCTGTATATATACGCTTTTCAGACTGTTCATCTGTTTTTCGTCTAATTGCGGCAGCAGTACCTGACGTGTCAGCAAGTTACACGAGGCTTCGAGATTAGGCTCAAAACCGCTCATCACGACATACAGATAACTGTCATCGACAAAATAGCGGCACGAAGATCCGAGATTTCCAAATTCCTGTTTCACCTCCTGCGCTTTCATTTGCCCCATGATTCCGGCATTGTTCATCAGCTCGGTGGCGAGTTCGAGTTTCGGCATTTTTTCAGTTCCGATACCGAATCTCAAAGTCAGGGTAAAGACGTCGTTTTCCGGATTATGCGTATAGAAGAATTTGGAACGGTCGTTGATCTGTTTGATTTTGACTTCGTCCATATCGGCATACGAACCGCTTTCATGTTTGACCGGCAACAGTCGGAATGCCTTTGCATATTCCGATTCGACGCCCCGTACGGGCAGTATCGGTTCGTACGAAGGTTTTTCGAGTTCTTTGCCTTTCGGAGGCTTCCCTTCCTGCAAAAAGAGTGCGTAATAGTCGGAAGTGAAATATTTTTTTGCAGTTTCCCTGATTTTTTCGATGGAAACGGCTGCAACAATATCCTTATAATTCAACAGATCCTCCAGGCTTTTGCCGGAGTAGAAGATTTCGGTGAGTTTGCGGGCTTTGTTGATATTCGATTCCATCTGAAGGTCAAAGTTGCGAATCATCTCGTTTTTGATTGACTGTATCAGCCATTCGTCGAACTCGCCTTCCTGCAGTTTCCGTATTTCTTTGAGCAGGGTTTTTTCGGTGGATTTCAGCGATTCGAACCGGCGCTGGTTGATGTCGTAATAAGGTATGGCGCTTACCAGAATCTGTCCTCTTTCTTTAAGAGATGATATTCCGGCATATCCGCCAAGCAAATCCCCGTCGAGCGTCAGTTTGTCGATCAGACCCGTACGGCTGGAGTTGGACAGGATGGATGTGCATATATTCAGGGCTATCTCATCCTCGCTTTTCAGAGGGACGCCTTCAAATGCCAGCATGACTTGCGGATATTGCGAAAATTTGGCGCTGAGTTCTTTCCGTCCTTTTACAGGATTTGCGGTATACTGTTTCCGTTCGGGGACAGGCCGGTTTTCCAGACGTCCGAATTTATCTTTAATTATAGACAGTATCTCGTTCGTCCTGACATTTCCGGCAAGTATGAGCGCCATGTTTTCGGGTACATACCAGTTGTGATAAAATTCGGTTAAGCGGCTTAACTGCGGATTTTTCAGATGCTCGGGTAAGCCGATAACCGGCCGGGCGTATGGATGACCGGCGAAAATGATGCTCCTGATAAATTCGGAAGTTCGTGCGCTTTGATCGTCCTGATACTTGTTGTATTCTTCATATACGGTTTCCAGTTCGGACTGAAAACTGCGGAATACGGGGTTGATAAACCGTCCGGAATTTAATTCCAGCCATTTGTAGATTTCTCCCGGAGGGAACGAGCTGTGATAAACGGTATAATCAAAACTTGTTGCGGCGTTCAGATCTACTCCTCCCATTCCCTGTGTAAGGTTTGCAAAATCGTTTAACAAATGGTACTTAGCCGCTTCGATACTCAGTTTGTTGATTTCTTTCGAGATGGCTTCGCGCTGCACAGGGTCGGCTGTCTGAGCGTGTTCATCGTATTTGGCGATGATTTGTTCGTACAGCGGTTTTTCTTTTTCCCAGTCCAAAGCTCCGATTTTGTCGGTTCCCTTGAACAGCATGTGTTCAAGATAATGAGCCAGACCGGTGTATTCTTCGGGATCTTCCTTCGATCCCACATTTACGGCCACCATCCCGATCACGTCGGGAGCTGTTGCATCTTCCCATACGAATACGTTTAATCCGTTGGGTAACTTAAAGGTTTTCAAACCTTGCGCACTGACAATTATACACGACAGCACGCAGACTGTTGCTAAAATAATAATTCTTACCGATTTCATATTTTCATTTTTTAATATTTCATTATTCTTTTATCCAGCGGCTTATTCCCCGCTCTTCGCTGCTGAACTCCACGCCGACTTTCACTAAGTTTTTACCGCTGGCAGTGTAGGGTATCAGGTAGCCTTTATCGTCGATTTGTTTCAGGGCATCTTCGGCGGCAGCGTTTTCGGAGAGTTTAAACTCAAAGACATACACCGTATCTGAGGTAATCACAACGGCATCGGCACGACCGGCTGCGCTGCGCTGTTCCGCTTCGACAAACTGTCCCATCAGCCGGAACAGGATGAAAAATATTGTTTGATAATGCTTTTCTTCCTTATTGTTCAGTTCGTAAGGGATACCGGCAAAAAATGCACGTAAACGGTTCATGAAACCGTCCACATCGTTAGCCAGCAGGTCGCGAACAAAATTCGTCGTACTAAATTCATTACATATATTCTTCCATGGCACATA
>JAISPE010000302.1 GCA_031275145.1 Prevotellaceae bacterium
ACTCCCGTTGTGCCCAAGACCCAGCGCGAAGTAACCGTAAGCCATGAGATGGACTGGGTACGTGCATGCAAGGAAAGTCCCGAAAGCCGCGTAAAAACAGCTTCCGATTTCAGCGAAGCAGGTCCTTTCAACGAAATGGTAGTTATGGGAGTGCTTGCCGTAAGACTTCAGGCTTTGAACAAAGAGCTGGAATGGGACGGCACGAACATGCAGTTTACCAATATTAAGGATGAAGATGAATTTAGTCTGGTTTTGTCCGATGACTTCAAAATCGTAGACGGTCATCCGACATTCAACAAACCGTCGACAAAAATTCATGCGAAAACTTTTGCTCAGGAATTGATAAAGCATAATTATCAAAATGGTTACAGCCTGCCTGACATGCCGGTATGAGAATTGCAGATGTAGAAACAATAACTTTCCGGCGGTTTTTTCCGTCGGAAAGTTTTTCCTTAACATGATTTAATAAATATTTAAAATAATATCACAGATAAAATGAAAAAGTTGGTTTATATAATGACAGTTTTACTGGCAGGCGCACTTTTCGCCTGCAGTGGCGCTAAAAAAACTACCGCGACACAAAATGTTGATGGCAGTAAGGATACAAAAACAACAGTTGTACCTGCGGCTAATGGAGTTCCCGAATACACCATAATCGAAAAACCTCAGGTAGATCTCTCGAAATTCCCGAAAGGTAATGACGGATTTATCACTATTTTCGACGGAAAAACATTTAACGGCTGGCGCGGATACGACAAGGATGCTGTTCCAAAACAGTGGATTATTGATAACGGTGCAATAAAATTCAGCGGCTCGGGCGGCGGCGAAGCTCAGGAAAAAGATGGCGGCGACATTATTTTTGCACACAAGTTCAAAAATTTTGAACTTGAGCTGGAATGGAAAATTTCCAAAGGAGGCAACTCCGGTATTTTCTTTCTTGCACAGGAAATCAAGGGACAACCGATTTACATCTCGTCTCCCGAATATCAGGTGCTGGATAACGCAAACCATCCCGATGCAACACAGGGCGTAAACGGTAACCGTAAAGCCGGCTCGCTGTATGATATGATTCCGGCGGTTCCGCAAAATGCAAATCCGTTCGGCGAATGGAACAAGACAAGCATCACCGTTTTCAAAGGCTCTGTTTTCCACAAACAAAACGGGCAAACGGTTGTCGAGTATCATTTGTGGACTCCTCAATGGACTGAAATGTTGCAAAATAGCAAGTTCAGTCAGCAAAAATGGCCACTGGCGTTCGAACTGCTGAACAGCCTCGGCGGTCCGAAACGCGAAGGTTATATCGGATTCCAGGATCACGGCGACGATGTATGGTTTCGCAATATAAGAATTAAAATTCTTGATTAAAGCGTATTATATTTATTTTATTGTTGATAATAATTGTTATGGAATGTCTTACATTGGAAGACATTCCATATTTTTTGTGAACACAGCAGTCCGGGGTTCGCAATATCGAAATTCAAAAAGACGAAAACACTGATGTATGTGGAATGAATATTTTGAAAAAAAGAGCGGCGGCAAGATACGGACACACTATTCAAACAGCTAACAGTTAAATTACTGAACAAAAAATTTGCTTGTATCGCTGATCCGGTTTAACTTTGCACTGTTAAATTTTGTTATCACTTGAGCCGTATACGGTTTTTAGAGGGGAAGAGCGGCGATAATGCCGCCAACCTGTTCAATAATTGTTTGTACATGAAAATAGGAAATATTGATTTTGAGAGCAACCCGTTATTTTTAGCTCCTATGGAAGACGTCACGGATTCTTCGTTCAGGTATATGTGCAAGCAATTCGGAGCGGACATGGTATATACGGAGTTCGTTTCTTCCGACGGTTTGATACGCGATGCCCATAAATCGTTGCAAAAGTTGAAAATCAGCGATTACGAACGTCCCATAGGGATACAGATATACGGACATTTGATCGGGCCTATGGTCGAGGCGGCAAAGATCGCGGAACAGTCGAAACCGGATTTGATAGATATAAATTTCGGTTGTCCGGTAAAAAAAATAGCCAACAGGGGCGCCGGTTCGGGCATGATGAAAGAGCCTGACAGGATGGTTGAAATGACCCGGCAAATAGTAAACGCAGTTAATATTCCCGTAACGGTTAAAACCCGTCTGGGCTGGGACGAAGACAGCCTGATAATATGCGAGCTGGCAGAAAAATTGCAGGATGCAGGCATTGCAGCGCTGACCATTCACGGACGGACTCGAAACCAGCTGTATAAAGGCGTAGCCGACTGGACTTTAATCGGCGAGGTGAAAAAGAATAAAAGGATACGTATTCCTGTTATAGGCAATGGAGACATCAGCGCTCCGGAAGAGGCAAAAGAACGGTTTGAATCGTATGGAGTAGACGCAATTATGATTGGCAGAGCGACATACGGACGTCCCTGGATATTCAGGAGTATCAAACATTATCTTGAAAAAGGAGAAATTTTACCCGAGCCGGATGTTGACGAAAGGGTCAGAATCGCAAAAACGCATTTTCTCAAATCGGTTGAAGTAAAAGGCGAAAGAGTCGGGGTTTTGGAAATGAGAAGACATTTGAGTGCATACTTCAAAGGATTGCACGATTTTAAGGATACAAGGCTTAAACTGGTGACGGAAAACGAGCCTGAAAAAGTCCTTAATTTACTTGATTATATAGGAAAACATTGGGGAAATGGAAAATAACGCATTTGTAAGGCCTGCAAGAACAGGCATAGCCTCAGACCATGCGGGATACTGGCTGAAAACTTTTATCATAGAGAAATTGAAAGAATGGAACTGTGAATATACGGATTACGGTACCGATTCCGAAAACAGCGTCGATTATCCCGATTTCGGACACCGGCTGGGTAAAGCTATTGAGAACGGGGAATGTGAGACGGGAATCGCTATATGTTACTCCGGTAACGGGATAGGCATAGTTTTGAACCGTCATAGGGGTGTCAGGGCTGCGCTTTGCTGGAACAAAGATGTAGCAATACTTGCAAAACAACATAACGACGCCAATGTATGCGTGTTGCCGGCGCATTTCGTCGCAAACGAAGAGGCCGGAGAAATTGTTTCCGTATTTTTTTCTACTCCGTTTGAGGGAGGTAGACATATACGGAGAATCGAGAAAATAAATTCGGGATTGCAGAGATGATTTATTTTTTTAACGAAAAGATACCGTTCCCGTTTAAAGGGAAAAAACAGTCTGCCAAACTGCAGATAAAGTGTTTGATTGAGAAAGAGAACAGGAAAGTCGGAAATCTGTGCTTTATCTTCTGTACAGACGGCTTTTTGCTTGATATAAACAGCAAACATCTCGGACACAATTATTACACCGATGTAATCACTTTCGATTATACTGTTAATAACACTGTTTCCGGAGATATTTTCGTCAGCGTCGAACGGGTTGATGAAAATGCACGCGAATTCGGAGTATCGTTCAATCACGAATTAAGCAGGGTTATGTATCATGGAGTGTTGCATTTATGCGGATACGGAGATAAATCGAAAGAAGAAAAGCAAATAATGAGAACGAAAGAAGATTTTTATTTAAAAACACTGTCAATAATAGAATAATGTCAAAAGATACCGATAATGAATTAGTCCGCAGGGCTCTAAACAAGGACCAAAAGGCATACAGCCGTTTGTTGTCACGTTATCGTGACAATATTTTCTACTATATTTTAAAGATGGTCAACGATAAAATACATGCAGAGGACCTCACTCTGGAAGCGTTTGACAAGGCTTTTCAAAACCTGGATAAATATGACGAGCAGTATGCATTTAGTACATGGCTTTACAAGATTGCTAAAAACTGTGTAATCGACTTTGTTAGAAAACGGAAATTAAAATCGCTGCATATAAACTACGGTCCGGACGAAGAGTCTTCGATAAACGAAAATACCTTATATTCGGGTACTCCCAATCCCGAAGAAAATATGATACGGCAGCAGGAGGAGTTAAGATTGATGAAATATATAGAATCACTGAAACCCAAATACAGGGAACTTATCGAACTGAGGTATATTAAAGAATATGCATACGAAGAGATTGCAGAAGAACTCAATATCCCGGTAGGAACTGTCAAAACGCGGCTTTTTCGCGC
>JAISPE010000403.1 GCA_031275145.1 Prevotellaceae bacterium
AACAAAGGTTACAGAAACTGGCTAAACAGCTCGGTTATGAGTTAACTAAAATCGCCTCTTAATGTGTTATTTACAAAAAGCGTCATTGTAAGGAGCGCAGCGACGAAGCAATCCAGAAATTCACGACTTTCTGGATTGCTTCGTCGCTACCGCTCCTCGCAATGACGACAGGTCGGGAAAAGGCTTGCTGTAAGGAGATTACAAAAAGCGTCATTGTAAGCTTGACCCGCAATCACAGCGGGCGTCAGCCGTCATTGCGGGCTTAACCCGCAGTCTCCCGTTATCACAAAAATGTACAGCGTATAGTATAATTAAAAAAAATCCATAATTTTGTGCCGTCAATATTATTTATTATGAATATTATAATAGTATCGCTGGTTGCGTTTACGGTAAATATTTTTCTGGGTATATGGCGGGTAAAATACCGGAAATTCACATTCAAATGGTGGCTTATAATTCACGCTTCCATTCCGTTAATTATTCCTTTACGGATTTGGTTAGATACTCCGGTGATTTATATCCCGCTTTTCATCGGACTTGCTGTTGCAGGGCAGTTTGCCGGAAGTCGAATAATCCGAAACAATTTTTTTTGACAGAATTTTTCAGTTCGGCGAAGTCGGTTAACCCCTTGTCTGAACTGCTGATTTTAAATTGATTTATTTGATTGACATGATTTGTTTGCGTATGGTTGTTAAATCGGGAAAATCGGGTGTACGACAAAACTCCCTTTTTTTTGACATAATTAACAGAATTTTCAAAATTTACAAAGTCTGTTAATTTTGAAAATTCTGTTAATTATGTCAAAAAAGAGAATTTGTCAAAAAGGATTCGGACAGTCTGTCAAAAAAAATGTATCTTTGCGCTTTAATTTTATTAATTATATAAAAATGAAAATTATATCATCATACATTACAACCATTGTATTATTAATAATATATGCACTTGCTTTGGCCGTGGCCACTTTCATTGAGAAATATTACGGGACGCATGTTGCGAAGACATGGGTGTATTATTCGCCGGTATTTTTTTTACTGCAATTCTGTATGATTATGAACTTTATCGCCATTACAGTCGAACGGCGGCTGTTCAAAAGTCGCAAATGGGGCTTTTTGACGCTTCACTGCGCTTTTGTTGTCATTCTTTTCGGCGCGTTAATATCCTATTTGTTCAGTATAGAAGGGACCTTTCATCTTCGGGAAGGTGAAACGGGTAACAAAATGAGAGTATTTACCTCCAAAGGACACGAAGATTACGTCTTACCGTTCCAAATGAAACTGCTGAAATTTACTGTTACCCGTTATCCGGGTTCTTCGAGTCCCTCGTCTTTCGAAAGCAAAGTATCTGTATACGTGGACGGAAAGGAACGCGAGGAAAGAATTTTCATGAACAATGTTTTAGATGTCAAGGGATACAGATTTTTCCAGTCTTCGTACGACAGGGACGAACAGGGAACGATACTCTCTGTAAAAAAGGATGTTGCCGGACGAAATGTGACTTACGCGGGATATATCCTGCTGGCCGCCGGATTTTTACTTTGTCTTTTTGGACGCAATTCACGTTTCCGGCAGTTGAGCCGGCGATTAAAAGAACTGCAAATAAAGTCAAAATCATCGCTTGCAATTCTTATACTCCTTATAGCAGGCTCGTTAGCGACGCCGTCGAAAGCGCAGCAGTCGATGTTCGACGCCGTACAAAAATTCCCCGTACCGGAGGAACATGCGAAGAAATTCGGGGCGCTTCCGGTACTGTCTTCCAGCGGAAGAATTATGCCCGTAAATACATTCTCGTCGGAAATACTGCGAAAAGTACACAAGTCCACTACGATAGGGACATTAAATTCCGACCGGTTCCTGCTCAGTCTTCTGGCATTACCCGAAATGTGGGCAAGAGTGCCGCTGATAGCCTTGCCGAATGAAGATTTGGCAATGTTCTTCAATCTGTCGCCCAAACAGTGCGCATATATCGACATGTTTGATGCAAACGGGAATTACAAATTGCAGGAAAAGCTCGAAACAGCGTACAATAAACCGCCCGCCGACAGAAACCGTTTCGATAAGGACCTGATAAAACTCGACGAACAGGTGAATATCATACATCAGATTTTTAATTACCGGCTACTTAATCTGTTCCCGAAAAGAGACGATCCCGAAAAAAGATGGTATGCTTCGGGAGATGACCTTTCTTCGTTTCCGGAACAGGATTCGGCCTTTGTAGCTAATGCAGTTATCCTGTATTCCGAAGCTTTGCAGAAAGGTGTGAAAACAGGCGACTGGTCGGAAGCCGATAAAGTTTTAGATCTTATTGCAATATACCAGCAAAAACAGAATAACACGGTGGATATTAATCCTAAGCGTCTTGCTGCCGAAGTCAGGTATAACCGTCTGGAATTTTTCCGGTGGAGTAAAACAGGATATCTTTCGCTGGGCGGATTGCTGCTTGTACTCTCATTTATACAGCTTTTCCGTCGCCGGAAATGGCAGACGGGAATTATGTCCGTATTGATAGCAGGCATATCGGCGGTCTTTCTCTTTCATTCTTTCGGAATGGGAATGCGCTGGTACATAGCCGGCCGTGCGCCATGGAGCAATTCCTACGAGACAATGGTTTACATTTCGTGGGCAATGATTGTGGCGGGCATGATATTTATCCGGCGAAGTACGGTTGCCTTTGCTCTTGCCACTCTTTTTGCCGGAATCGTTCTGTTTGTATCGGGATTAAACTGGATGGACCCGGAAATCAATCCTCTTGTGCCTGTATTGAAATCGCCGTGGCTGATGTTTCATGTAGCGGTGATTGTGGCGGCTTACGGTTTTATGGGAATATCCTGTCTGATAGGGCTTACAAATCTCACAATCCTGTCGTTGCCTGCAAAAAAACCTCATATAACCGACCGGATAAAAGAACTCGGCATCATAAACGAAATGTCGCTGATTATCGGTCTGGCGCTGATGACGACAGGGACTTTTCTCGGCGCTGTATGGGCAAATGTGTCATGGGGCCGCTATTGGGGTTGGGACGCAAAAGAAACCTGGGCGCTGGTAACGGTAATTGTCTATGCCGTCGTCATACATCTCCGGTTAATAAAACGCTGGGACAATATCTGGCTCTTTAATCTGGCTTCAATCGTGGCCTTTGCATCCGTACTGATGACTTATTTCGGCGTGAACTACTTCCTTAGCGGAATGCATTCTTACGGACAAACCGGCTCGACAGGAAATCTGTTGATGTATTTGCTGCCTGTCGTGATGATTATAACCCTGCTCGCTTTTACTTCCTACAAAGCATGGAAAAAGAGAGAGATGAGGGATGATGCATGACGCAATCCGGAAATATACAAGTCGTTATATCGACGCAGCCAAACCGGAAACCGAATGAAACAGACGGTTTCAACAGTATCTTTCCGGGGAAAAAAGATGTCTTTTCCGACAAAAAAGATGTCTTTTTTTACACTGCAATGAATTATGTTATTTTTTATGTTACAGCAATGAATCGGCCTGATTTTTTTATAATATAATATTTAAAATGGAAAATAGATATAAAGACAATAAAGGTATATAAATATTTCGGTTGCGCCGAACCATTTCTGTTAATTGTGTCAAAAAAATCTGTCAATCACAAATATTTGAGTAAAATTTCGAGCCCTGTTCCTCTGGATGCTTTAATTAAAATCAGATGCGATTTGACCGTTTGGTTTTTAAGATACTGTTCGGCTTCGCTTTTGGATGTGAAATAAATAGCGGTATCGCCGTCTTTCAGCCGGCCGAACATGTCGCCAATCAGTATAACTTTTTCTTTGTTCCACAGATTGCAGTTTTTGATAATGTCTGTTATTCGCCTGTGTTCTTTGAGAGAATCGCTGCCAAGTTCCAGCATATCGCCGAGTATCAGCAATTTATTTTTAGCGTCAAGACATGCGAAGTTGTTTATTGCAGCTTCCATGCTTGAGGGATTGGCGTTATAGGCGTCCATGATCACTGTATTCGACGATGTTTTAACGAGTTGAGAACGGTTGGCAGTCGGTTTGTATTCCGTCAAGGCGGAAACAATATCCATATCGGGCACATCGAAATATTTGCCGACAGATATGGCTGCCAAAGCATTGTTCAGATTGTATTCTCCGACCAGAGATGTGTTTACAGTTAAGTCCGGCTCTGAAGTCGAAAAGTTGAGAAAGGAATCATTTCTGCCGGCCGTTGCACCCATAACGGTTTTGCCGTATTTCACAAGAATTGTCCCCTGCGTTTTCTCTGCCATCGTTTTAACAGTTGCGTCATCCGGATTATAGAAAATTACGCCTCTGTTTTTTTCCAGATAATCATACAGTTCGCCTTTAGTTTTTTTTACGCCTTCTTCGGAACCAAACCCTTCAAGATGAGCCTTGCCGATATTGGTAATCAGGCCAAATCCGGGATGAACGATTTCGCAGAGCGCAGCAATTTCGCAGGGGTGATTTGCACCCGTTTCAACTATGGCAATTTCGGTAT
This sequence comes from Prevotellaceae bacterium, assembly GCA_031275145.1. Lineage (GTDB taxonomy): Bacteria > Bacteroidota > Bacteroidia > Bacteroidales > UBA932 > JAIRLF01. The sequence goes on from JAISPE010000403.1 coordinate 4,485, forward strand.
TTTCATTGATATTCAGCAAAGTTAAAGGCGTTCCGATATGATTGTTCAGATTTCCTCTGGTAGATACCGTTTCATATTTTTTGGATAACACGGCGTTTACAAGTTCTTTTGTAGTGGTTTTTCCGTTTGTTCCTGTGATCGCCAGTACGGGAATATCAAACTGCATACGGTGATATTCTGCCAGATCCTGTAAAGTCTTCAACACGTTTTCGACGGTGATACATCCATGTATTCCCTCATTGTCAATACTGTCGGATACGGCAAAAGCACAGCCGGCATCCAAAGACTGTTTGACAAACCTGTTTCCGTCAAAATTTTCACCTTTCAGGGCAAAAAATATGGAATCGGGAATAATGTTTCGACTGTCCGTACAGACAGCGGAACAGTCGCGGAAAATTGCATGTAACTCTTTTATATCCATCAGAATCTCTTCTTTTTAAGAAGTATATTTTTCACTTTCATCCATTTTCCCAGTCTAAATTCGTACCCGTCGTACGTTGCGTCGGATACATAGTACGATTTGTCGTGTTTCTTTTCGGGGACAATGGGATACAACCAGTTAAAGACAATTTTCTCTACGTCGGGATGATATTTCAGATGCATCACCGACCTGGCCGAATACTCAAAGACTATCCGGCTTTTTATACCCGTCCCGTCGACAAACAGCGGAGCTCCGAACAGCGGTATTCCCTGTGGATTAAATGTCAGGACATCAATGTATTTCTTATGGGAAATGCCGTTATTGAAATCCAGCCCCAGAAGAGTGTAGTATGTCTTGCCCATATCCTGTGTCTCAATGACATCGGAGTAGAGGCAGCCGTACCAGTCGGGATAATGCAGGATTTCTTCTTCGGGTTTATGAACGTTTTGCTTGACGTCGTTCATGACATAGATGTCGGATAAAGGACTTTTTTGGTCGCCCATACGTCGCTGTACAATAGCGCTGTATGAATATTCCCCGTCTCCTTTCGGCGCTCCCCAGCTGAATATGCGCAATACTCCGTCTTTGGAAGAAATTACGTTGAGATGAGGAATACTGTCGAAAGACAGGGACAGGGAATTAGGCGTTTTCAGGGTCTTCTGCAACAGTTCGGAAAAAGATGCTACATATTCTTGTTTTTTAGCATAATCGTATTCCTCTGCCGCCATTGTCATGAGTTCGGACAGTTTGCTTTTGACCTGTTCAAACGACTGTCCCGACATCGCGGAGTTACAGATAACTGCAAGTAAAAATAAAATACTGTTTCTCATTTTGCTGAATATCATATTCGTTAAAATTTAATTGACTGATACGTTCATACTGACAAAATTCCGGATCGTTCTGATTGCTCTTGCTTTCCGGAACACTGATTATTTTTATATCGCGGCCTGACAGTTCGCTCAAAAAACTTCGACTACCTCGAAATTCGCCCTGTAACCGCTTTATTGGCCGGTCAAAGGATATCAACTGTCTGTTTTTCTTCATTGTTTGTATCTTTTATTCTGTTTATATTTTTTACAAAATTAGGGATTTTTTTCAAGTTCTATTTTTCGCTGTTCACATTTTGTTTGAGCATAAAATTCCGGTTCTTCAGAATTAAGAATTTGAAGTTTTCCGCCTTTAAAGCTGCAAAGTTAGCTATTGTATTTCGAAGTACCGACGTAAGCCGAAATCAGTGGTCCTGATTTTTATTTTACACACTTGGAAATTCATAATTTTCATGTAATTTTGCAGCCAAAAGTAATTATAACAGTAAAAAGAACAATGATGGAACAGACAGCCAACAGAGGCGATACAGTAATCAGGCGTAAGTTGCAGGGCGTATCCGATACGCTGTTTATTCCCTTAGCGGCGCGCATATTTGTATCCAAAAAATTCCCCGAATATTTTTTTGATGAAAAAGCTCTGTTGCTGGAAAAATATATTCCTGACGATAGCATCCAAAAAAGGTCGTCCGAATACTCGCTTATGGCTTCCGCTGCCAGATACCGCAATCTTGACTCAACGGTCAGGGCATTTATTAAAAAAAACGGCAAAAGCAACATCGTCTATCCCGGCGCGGGATTTGAGACGGCATGCTATCGCATAAACGAACCGGAGGCAACCTTTTATGAAGTTGACCTGCCCGATGTAGTTGCCGCAAGGCGCATGATACTTGGAGAACAGCCCAATGAACGGTTAATAGCCGGCGATATGTTCGGCATGGAGTGGGCAGCACAAATCGATAAATCAGCTGCAACGCTGCTTGTCGTTTCCGGCGTTTTTCAGTACTTCAAAGAGGATAAGGTTATCCGGTTTGTCAATGATGTAAAACAGGCTTTTTCAAACGTTGAGCTGATATTTGACGCGACTGACAGGACGGGTATTAAATACGCAAACAGGTATGTAAGAAAAACCGGAAATACGGATGCGCTCATGTATTTTTACGTTGATGACAGTACGGAATTTGCAGGGCGAACCGGAACAGAGCTGATCGAGGAGCGTGTTTTTTTCACCGACGCAAGAAAAATGCTGGCAAGGAAGCTGGGATTATATACACGGATTGCAATGAAAGTGGTCGATGATAAAAAAAGGGCAATTCTGGTACACCTCAGAGTAAATTAGCTTAAAAACCATCTATTGTCTGAGCTGTGATTTTTCTGCTACCTTTGCAAAAAATAATACTATATAGTTATGGCAAAAAAAGACAGGTTGACAATCCGTAACAGTACCGCCGAATTTCTCATTTTCACCAATCAAGCCGGGGGAGACGGAATAGAGGTGCGCGTACAGGACAACACTGTGTGGCTCACTCAAAAGTTGATTGCCGCTCTCTTTGAGGTGGAGAGAAGCGTTATCACCAAGCATTTGGCTAATATATATCAGGAAAACGAGCTGGAAAAAGAAGCAAC
>JAISPE010000408.1 GCA_031275145.1 Prevotellaceae bacterium
CAGCTGTTTGTCGGGATAGATGTACGTCCGGTAGCCTATCAATATTCGATATACAGTGAACGTCCTCAGGCAGGATTGAAATCAATAGCATCGGATAACCATTCGTTTTCGTTTATCGCGCAGCCGACACTGAAATTCGGTTTCCGGTTCTGAATAAAACGGACATGATTTAAGTAAAGCGAAGAGAATAGATTCTCTTCGCTTTTTTTACTTTAATCAAGGAGTTTCCGTATGTCGTATCTGTCTTTTATCAGATGAGTTTTCATCTCTTCGACACTGTTGAATGTCATGTCTTTCCTGACAAAATGTTCGAATCTCACGGATATTTCCCGACTGTATATATCCCCGCTGAAATCAAATATATGTACTTCGATGAAAGTCTTTCCCGAATTATCCATGCCCGATTTTTTCCCGATATACAGCATACCTTTCAGATTCTGCTTATCGGTCAAATCTATTCTTACGGCGTAAACACCGTCATGAGGGATCAGTTTAAGGGATTTCAGTTCGATGTTTGCCGTCGGAAAACCTATTGTTCTGCCTAATTTTTTCCCGTGTACGACGGTCCCGGTCAGTGTGTATGAATATCCGAGCATGGAATTAGCCTCTTCGATATTTCCGTCTGTAAGACATTGCCGTATTTTTTGCGAGCTTATTACCCTGCCGTCCGTTATCAGAGGCTGCACCTGTTCGCAGTATAAACCCAGTCCGTCGCATGTCTTTTTTACGGTATCGAATCCTCCGGCTCTGTTTTTACCGATATGATGATCGTACCCGACACATAACCCCGCGATATTGTATTTTCTCACAAGCTCATCGGCAATAAACTGTTGAGGAGACATCTCCGACAGCTCCTCCGTAAAAGGAATAACGATAATCCTGTCTATACCGAGCGCTTCGATTCTCTGCTTTTTTTCATCTACCGTCGATAGCAGTTTGAGTTTTTCCGGCTCATTATTCAGAACAGTGCGCGGATGAGGCCAAAACGTAACGGCACAGACAGGTAAATTAAAAGCCATACCTGTCTCTTTCAATCTGTTTAAAACGGTTACATGTCCTCTGTGAACACCGTCAAAAAAACCTGTTGTCGCTATATATTTCTCCATAAATATTCATAAAAACGCAGCAAAATTAGAAAAAAACTGTGAGAGTGATGAGGGATGAAGGATGAAACGATGGAATGAGGGGAATGAGTATACCATTAAACAAGTTAATTCAAAAAACCATAGAACTTTCTCCAGCCGCGTACAGTAACCCCATACCGTAAGCTAAAGCATACGGCATGGGTATCTGCGGGACCTCGCTCGGCGTAGTCTCCAGACTACGTCAAGTTAAAAGATGTACTTTTCAATTGTACAGATGTACTTTTTGATTGTACAGATGTACTTTTTAATTGTACAGATGTACTTTTCAATTGTACAGATGTACTTTTCAATTGTACAGATGTACTTTTTAATTGTACAGATGTACTTTTCAATTGTACAGATGTACTTTTCGATTGTACAGATGTACTTTTCAATTGTACAGATGTACTTTTCAATTGTACAGGTGTACTCTTCAATTGTACAGATGTACTTTTCAATTGTACAAATGTACTTTTCAATTGTACAGATGTACTTTTTATACATCAAACGGGTGAGAATTGTGAGTTTTTTTGCAGAAAACTGTTTTCCGACTCTTCGTCATTGCGAGGAGCGTAGCGACGAAGCAATCCAGAAAGTCGTGGATTTCTGGATTGCTTCGTCGCTACGCTCCTCGCAATGACGAAGAGTCGCGGATTGCTTCGTCGCATATCCAATTCACAAAAATAGACCGCGCGAGGAATAATTGTACAGATGTATTTTCAGAACTCTTGGCCGCACAGGATTGATATGTTTTATATATAGTGTTTTAATTAAAATCATATCGCAAAATGCTACTGTCGCGATTTTTCGCCTGCGCAGGAATACCGCAATTATTTTATTTTTTATTTACCACAAAGACATAATGGACACAAAGGTTGCACAAAGAGCTTTGTGTAATTTTTGTGCCCCTTGTGCCCTTGTGGTAAAAATAAATTGGGAAGTAAAAAAGAAGAAAAATTGTGGTAAAAATGCGACAGTTGAGTTTGCGTCAGATCAGGAGTTCTGATTTTTCAATTGTACAGATTACGCGCAAGCCCGTAATTCATAATTCGTAATTGAAATGAGGTTTGTTACCGGTTATCTGCTTTACATATCTTATTAAACGGACAGCTTTCGCAAGTCCGGCTGTATTCGGTCTGTGTAAACGGGATATTGCAGTCGAACATTCCCTGTAAGATTTGCGTCAAACATTCTTCAAAAACGTTTTTATACACATTGAAATCCGTTACCTGACCGTCATTTTCCCTGTCTTTTATACTTTCGTCTATCAGGAAATAGCTGAAATCCGGAGCATAACAGTCTCTTAAAAAATACAGCGCAGGGACAGTGCATCCCGAATGGTTTTTGCTTTTCTGATATATAAGCGAATAAATAAAAGTCTGGAACGCCTCTTTATTTAACTTCTCGGGGTCGGGATCGAACAGTGATTCTACGGAATTAAATTTCATTCGCTTATCGATGCCCCGTCCCGAGCCGGTTTTATAGTCGACTATGCGTACAGTTTTGTCCAGCATATCGATACGGTCAATTGTACCGTTAAGTCCGACGGTCAGGTTTCCGGCGGAAATATTTACCGTCATTTTTTCTTCAAAACCCGACAGTACAAATCCGGGATTCTTCCTGTCGTATTGCAGGATTCCTTTCACATATTCACGGATTACGCTGCGTGCAATCAGCAGTTTGCCGTTTTCGTAGAAATCGTCGGGAAGAGATTCTTTTCTGTAAAATTCATTGGCGAAATGCCGGTCTATCAACGATTCAATCTGTTCTGTATTTTTGCAGATTCGGTCCATATCCTGTTCTGTAACCTTCCTGTTTTTCAGCGGGGAATACAAGTCTTCCATGACCCTGTGTATAATATTTCCCAACAGGTTGAGAGGCAATTCCTCGGCTACCGATTCATCGGGTTCCAGCTTGAGTATTTTCGAGAAATAGAATTTCAGCGGACAGCTTATATACGAGCTTAATGCAGTCGGCGACAATGTTTTTTGTGGATTATCGCCCGTATATTTCATCAGAGTCTGCATCACTGCTTCATCTTTTTCCACTGTTATTCTTTTGCTGTCCCCGAAATTTATGGCGAACGTTACCGGATATTCCCTGATATTCAGTTTCGTTTCAAATTTAAGCTGATATAAATAACGGCTCATTTCGCCCGTTCTGTATTCGTCGGTTTTTGAAGAATAAAGCAAACGTACATTTTTTGCCCTCTGAATCAGGCGATAGAAATTGTATGCCGAAATTGCTTCCAGATCGTCGCGGCATGGCAATCCGTAACCTTTACGCAGGTTATAAGGGATATACGACGGTTTATTGCTCTCGTGCGGAAGCCGTCCTTCATTGACCGAAAGCAGTATGAGACTGTCAAAATCCAGCGCTCTGGTTTCCTGAACATTCATTATCTGCAACCCTTTTACCGGCTCTCCTGTGAAAGGTATCTTCAATCCCCTGAAAATGTCGCGTATCAAACTGAGAAATACCGGTTTGCCTATCTCAAGATTTATCTCTTCAATGGACTTTTTCAGTCTGTTAAGCGATTTTGTCATATAATATATGTACTCTTTTCGCAGCTGAACCTGCTCGCCTTCATAAGCCGGGACAGCGGCAATATGAGTGAATATATCTATTAAATAATCGGTTAATTCTCCGTATGACGAATAGGGAACGAATATCTTTTTCAGGAAAGGACTGTTTTCAAACAGTAGGTTATCCACATATACCCTGTTGGTATTGACGATATTGTCAATGATATCCCTGTTTTGTCCGCCACATGCGCCGATTATATAACTGTGTCGCAGTATGGCAAGTACGTTTTTGTAGTAGAAACCGGAATTATCTTCCCTGTAAGAATTTTGCAGACGTATAAGCAACTCTGCCAGGGTGAACACCGGCGTCTGTAACAGCGGATAACCCAGCGTGATATTGATGTCGCTGCACTCGTCGGGCAGGGAGTGTAAAACGGGAATCAAAATACTTTCGTCGGTAAGCACAATGGCTGTTTTCCTGTCGAAACCGGCGTTCATGCTCTTTAAGATTTCAGGAATGGCCTTTGCCTGAAACACATCCGAAGGCGAAGCGATAATGTGCACATCTTTACCGGCGTTAAATTCCGACTGAAGATTAAACGAGGCAGGCGCAGGAAACATCTCGATATTTTTCCGTAAAAACATTCCCGCCTCCTGTTTTTTATCGGCTATATAATAGTCGTCATAATCCCAGAAAAAGATTGCTTTTCCCGATTTTTTCAGATACGAAAACAGCGCAAGTTCACACTTGCCAAGCGCATTAAATCCGATAAACGCATATTCGTCTTTGATTTCCGGAATGTCGCCCTGCTGCATCTTTTCGACTACATCTCTGTACATCATGCCCGAATACGCCTGATTCCGCTCTCTCAAAACCGACCTGAACTCGGTATACACCGGCAACAGTACATCCCAGATTTTGACGAACTTATTTTGTAGATCCGTATTGCCGGCAGGATTAAAACTTTCCCAGAACTGCCGTATATACGATATTTGCTCATCTGTCAGGAAAGAATAGTCGCCTTCGAACTTCTTCTGCGATTTCAGATTCCGGAACAGCAAACCGGCATCGACTAAATATTTGTCGATATCGTCAAAATCATTCAACAGGGTCTCGCCCCAGAAATAAAATTTATCGAAGGTTTCCGGGCTGTGCGTATGCTTTCTATACACCTGGTAAAGAAGTGTCAAAAGGGAAAAATCATCGATTTTCCGCAAATCGCTTAACGAGGACACAATTTCTTCAAGGCTTGTATAAGCCGGCGACCAGACGGGCCTGTCTATAAGCGCAGCAAGTTCATCGGAGAAAAACAGCTGGGCTCTCCGCGAAGGAAAAACCAGTGTCAAAGAGGATATCCGGTCTCCATAAACGGAATACAAATTATTCGCTACAGACTGTAAAAAATTCATTATAATACATTTATCATTGTCAATCCATATACTGAAAAACGTGTAAAGGTATATAAAAAAGCGCTTACAGATCATTAATCGTAAGCGCTTCCGACATTATGTCTACATTACCTCACCTTGGTGGGCCCAGCAGGGCATGATCCTGCGACCCCCTGATTATGAGTCAGGTGCTCTAACCAACTGAGCTATGGGCCCCACTCAAATCCGGGCGCAAAGGTAACTGTTTTATCCG
>JAISPE010000050.1 GCA_031275145.1 Prevotellaceae bacterium
TACTGCCGCTACTCTTTACTGCGCAACAAATTTCAATATTATAAACTATGAGTTATACTCTATTTGATCTTTTAAAACTGCTTGGCTCACTGGGCATGTTTCTCTATGGAATGAAGATAATGAGCGAAGGACTGCAAAAAATTGCAGGCAACAAACTCAGAGGAATCCTGTCTGCCATGACAGCAAACCGTTTTATGGGAATCCTGACGGGCGTGCTGATAACGGCAATGATTCAGTCTTCATCGGCAACGACTGTGATGGTTGTCAGTTTCGTAAATGCAAAGATTCTTTCTTTGGCTCAGTCCATCAGCGTGATAATGGGCGCAAATATCGGAACGACCGTCACTGCCTGGATAATTTCTCTGTTCGGGTTTAAAGTAGATATAGGTATTATGGTCCTGCCCTTAATTGCACTTGCCATACCTTTGATGTTTTCAAAACGGAACCGTAACCAGTCGTGGGCAGAATTTATAATGGGTTTTGCGTTTCTCTTTCTGGGGCTGGAGTTTTTGAAAACAAATGTGCCTAATGTACAGGGCAACCCGGATATGCTTCGGTTTTTGCGGGACTATTCCGATATGGGATATGCTTCGATTCTGCTGTTTGTATGCATAGGGTCCATATTGACTGTTGTTGTACAGTCGTCGAGCGCCACGGTTGCCATCACGCTCGTAATGTGCAGTCAGGGCTGGGTTTCGTTTGAAATAGCCTGCGCCACTATTCTGGGCGAAAACATAGGTACGACAATAACGGCAAATCTCGCGGCATTATCGGCCAATGTGTCGGCCAAGCGGGCGGCGTTTGCGCATTTCATATTCAATGTATTCGGGGTGATCTGGGCTTTGATTTTATTTTATCCGTTTACGAGAATGATTGCATCGATAGTCTCAAATATAGGACCGGGCGATCCTTCCCGGATTACGGAATTTGTTGCAAATCTGAGTCCCGAACACATGTCTGCCATTAGCGGCGGGGGAAATCTGTCGCCGGAACTCAGCGCATTGCGAAGCGAATATATCGGTTTACAGACAGCTATTTCCTATTCACTGTCTCTGTTCCATTCAACATTCAATATAATCAATGTTTTAGTAATGATTTGGTTTGTTAAATTTTATGTAAAAATATGCACCAAACTTATCAAAAGCAAGAAACAGGACGAAGAATTTCAGCTTAAACATATTTCGGCAGGTATATTATCAACGGCGGAACTGTCGATATTACAGGCAAAAAGAGAAACAATCGTATATGCCGAACGCATGAAGCGAATGTTAAACATGTGCCGCGACCTGTACTTCGAAAAGAACGAAAGGAACTTCCTTAAAATTTTCGGACGGATAGAGAAATACGAAAATATCAGCGACAGGATGGAAATCGAGATAGGAAACTATCTCCGGCAGGTATCCGAGGGGCGTTTGAGCGCTGCAAGTAAAGAGGTTATCAGAGACATTCTGCGCGTTATAACGGAAATCGAAAGTGTCGGCGATTCGATGTACAACATGGCGAGGACGATAAACCGGAGAAATGAAAATAACGAAGGCTTTACTCCCGAACTTGACGAACATGTTGAAGCGATGCTCGAACTTATCGGCAAAGCTATAGACCGGATGATAGAAGTGCTTAAAATAGAAATTCCCCAGAAATCGGATATGGATATATCGTTCAATATCGAAAATGAAATCAATACATTGCGAAACAAACTCAAGATGCACAATATCGAGGATGTCAATTCTAAGAAATACGATTATACGGTGGGCGTTATCTATATGGACTTTATTGCCGAATGTGAAAAACTTGGAGATTATGCCGTTAATGTTGTTGAAGCATGGTGTAATGTCAGTAATTAATTGATACCGTATTATTATGTCTGACGATTTACTGTACAGGATTGCCTTGACGATGATTCCGGGAGTCGGAGGTATTACCGCCAAAAAACTTATGGCGGCTTTCGGCTCGCCGCAGGCAGTCTTCGAGGCTCCGAGGACAAAACTCGAAAATATATTAAATGTAAATTCTATCAGAAGTTTTGATAAAGACAGGATTCTGATGCAGGCAAAAAAAGAGCTTGAATTTGTTAAATCGAACAACGTCAAAACGCTCTTTTATACCGATGATGACTATCCGCTTAAACTCAAACTGTGTGACGATGCTCCTGCCGTTCTTTTTGTAAAAGGTACGGTAAACTTGAATAATCACAAAATAATCAGTATTGTAGGGACACGCAATGCGTCGAATTACGGACTGTCGCTGTGTAAAAAATTCATTGCCGATCTTGTTGCGAAAGGGCACAGACCTGTTATTGTCAGCGGACTTGCCTACGGGATTGATGTGTGCGCCCATACATCGGCTTTATCCTGCGGTCTGGATACTGTCGCTGTAATGGGCACGCCTTTAAATAAAGTATATCCTGCGCCGCACGAAAATATTGCCCGTCAGATAGAGAAACAGGGCGCGCTTGTATCCGAATTTGCTACAAATACCGCAACTACTCAGGGTAATTTTGTCAGCAGAAACCGTATAATCGCCGGACTCGCCGACGTCACAATAATTGTCGAATCGTCTAAAAAGGGAGGCGCTCTTTTGACTGCAAACATGGCGCTTTCTTATAACAGAGATGTTATGGCTTTCCCGGGAAGAGTCGGCGACGAACATTCGCAGGGGTGTAACAACCTGATAAAATCAAACAGAGCGGCATTGCTCGAATCTGTAGAAGATTTGGAATATCAGATGAACTGGTCGACAAAATCCCGGTCCGTACAGAAACAGATAGAATTTGTAAACCTGACAGAGCCGGAACAGGATATATTAAATCTGTTGAAGAACAGGGAATCCGAAACCGTAGACGTTATTTCCAGAGAAGTGGATATACCCCTGTCCGAACTGTCGGCCTTTTTGCTTAACATGGAATTTGCAGAATATATAACAGCCCTGCCCGGAAACCGTTATGCTATTAAGGGACTTTAATTTAATTACGAATTTCCTTTTTTGACAGAATTTACAGAATTTACAAAATCTGTTAATTCTGTCAAAAAGAAGGAGAATCTTCGCAATGACGACCGGACATCGACATGACACTGTCATACTAATCATACACCTGAGTCAAGTTCAGGGACAAAAATCACAGTTCAGACAGTTTTGGTACGAAACGGTTATTCGCAATGACGACCGTTATCATGCTTTTTCGTCGCGGTATAAAAAAAGCACACGGATAATGCTTTAAGCATTGTCCGTGTGCAACTGATAACTTTAAAGAATTACAGCTTAAGGCTGATTCTCACTTTCAGCCCGACGTTCAGCAGGTTGATTTTGTCCGTCAGAGCCGTATTAAGCACGCTGCTGTACCTGAACGCCGATTCGTTGGATGCGTCGTATTCCAGGAGGTGACGGCTGTCCGTCCTTTGGATACTGTTCAGTCCATAATCGAAATACAGGCCGGTGTACAGGTCGATTTTGCCGGTCAGGGTGAAGCGGAGGCCTGTTTCGAGAGTTAAGGCCGCCGAGAATCCGAGGTCTGTGTCCGCAGACACATCCGGCAGTTTGACGTTATTCAGAAAACCGTGCTGCGGGAGGTTGACGTACCCGACACCTTCGTGATAGTAATATCCCGAAGTCATGGCTGTTCCGGGACTTATGTCCGCTTTGGCCGTCACCGGAAACCCGAACTTGAAACCGCCCGAGGCGTAGAAACCTGTCGAGCCGTGGCCAAGCGGCAGGCTGTACCGCGCTGTTACGGGAACGGAGAATACTGTGACATTCTGCGTTTCCCTGAAGTCTTTCAGACTGTACAAAAACTTCAGACGGTCTCTGCCCGTTCCCTCTTCGTACTCTTTCGAGATGCTGCCGAACGAAGCTTCGGCGGTGTACGTCGACATTTCGACGCCGGCAGTTATTCCCAGCGAGGGATTAACGGCGAAAGT
>JAISPE010000062.1 GCA_031275145.1 Prevotellaceae bacterium
CAGAGCGTATCGCTGCTGGCATTATCATTTGGAATACAGGCGCAGAACGTCGGCAGCCGGTCGTTACAGGACACGGCGGCGGTCGCGGATACCGAACTGAACGAAATCGTTATCACATCACATACGAAAGGTTCGTTCCTGCCCGTCTCAAGTCTTGCGAAAAAAGAGATTATCACCAAAGGCGGGCTGATGAAAATGGCATGCTGCAATCTTTCGGAGAGTTTCGAGAACAGCGCTTCGGTGACTGTCGGGTTTACGGACGCCGTTTCGGGAGCGCGGCAGATTCAGTTGCTTGGACTGTCCGGCATCTACAGTCAGATTTTAGCGGAAAACATACCGGCTTTGCGCGGACTTGCTTCGACGTTCGGGTGGAATTATATTCCGTCGCACTGGCTCGAATCCATTCAGATTTCCAAAGGCAGTTCGTCGGTAACAAACGGGTACGAATCGGTGACGGGACAAATCAATCTCGAATTTATCAAGCCGAATAATACCGAACCGCTGTCTGTCGATTTTTATGCAGACGACGACAGGCATTTTGAAGGCAATCTGACTTCGTCCGTAAAGTTGAACGATAAATTATGGACGGGACTGATGCTGAGCGGAACAACCGGTACGGAAGTACACGACGAAAACAGCGACAATTTTCTCGACATGCCCAAAGTCAGATACATCAACGCATACAATCGCTGGTTTTATCTGAACGGCGACAAAGGCATACAGTCGAGAACCGGCATCAAGTTTCTGTACGAAAACCGTATCGCCGGACAGGATTCTCTGTGTCATATAAAACACGGCATTCCGTATCGCGGCATCGAACTTTTCGAGACCGTCATCAACAATCGAAACGCGGCGATCGAAAACAAAACCGGTTTTGCCGTCGGCAACCGCGAAAATCAAAGCATCGGCATAATCAACAGTTTTGCGATACACGAACAGAATTTGCGATTCGGCAAGAAAACGTTCGACGGAATCCAGAAGTCGTATTATGCAAACGTCCTTTTCAGCTCGTACATCCGCACAACAGAACACCGTTACACCGTCGGCGCAAGTTTTGTTTACGACGATTACCGTACAGCATATCTCGACAGTCTGCAATACAGTCAAACTCCTCTCACGCACATCGACCGGACGGAAACCGTTACCGGCGTTTTCGGTGAATATACATATACGCATCCCGCAGGACTGACCGTAGCGCTCGGACTGCGTGCGGATTATAACAGCTGTTTCGGATGGCTCTCCACTCCGCGCGGTAATGTCAAATACGATATAAACCGGTATATCACGCTGCGGGTATCGGCGGGACGGGGATTCCGTTCGCCCAATGCAGTCAGCGAAAACATCGGCCTGATGGCTTCGTCGCGCAGGTTCGACCTCGCAGCAGTCGGCGGGCTTGACATCGAAAAAGCATGGAATTTCGGCGGAAACCTCGCGTTAAACATTCCTGTCTGGAACGGACAGACTGCAATATTGAGCGTCGATTATTTCCGTACCGATTTTCAGAACCGGTTTATTACCGATATTGAACGCGACCGCAACGCCGTGTATTTCTACAGTCTCGGCGACGGACGGTCGTACGCCGGCGCGTGGCAGGCAGATTTTTCCACATCGCTGTTTAAAGGTTTCGACGTGTATGCCGCTTTTCGATACAGCAGCAACCGTATCACATACACCGACGGCGACCTCCAGTACGAAACCGAACAGGCGCTTGTGTCACGATACCGGGGGTTGCTGAATCTTTCGTATGCAACGCCGCTGCGTCGGTGGATATTCGACGTGACAGCGCAGGTTAACGGACCGTCGCGTCTGCCGGGGCTGAACGGATACGATTCGGAAACAGTCTATTCGCCGGTCTTTCCGGTTTATTTTGCACAGGCGACGAGGAACAGCAAATATTTCGACATATATCTCGGCGTCGAAAACATTCTTGCATACACACAGCGCGACCCTATTCGCGAATGGGAAACGCCGTTCAGCCGCGATTTCGACGCGTCAATGATTTGGGGACCGCTCCGGGGAAGAAGAATCTACGCCGGAGTCAGAATACGTATAGGTGAAATGAAATAAATAACCGGATGACATGAAAAAGACAGTTATAATGATAATGATTGCAGCGACCGTCTCGTGTTCGGCAGGCGACGGGAAAAGCAGGCAGACAATAGATTTTGCCGAGATTGCTCCGCAGAATTTCATGGACAGTACGTTGCTGTTGCGGGCGACGGCATCGTCGGGATTGCCGGTAACATTCGTCAGTTCGGATACGCGCATTGCGGTCATCGAAGGCAATGCCGTTGAATTTGTCGCCGTCGGACGGGCGCTGATTACCGCCAAACAGCCGGGTAACGAATCGTTCTACGAAGCGCCGGGCATCACGCGCGAACTGAATATCCGCGACTGGGACCCGTCAAAAAAGACGCAGACCATCAGTTTTGACGGATTACCGCCGGCATGGAGCAACGACAGTCCGCCGTTGCCGTTAGTCGCCGTTTCGACGTCCGGTTTACCGGTAGCGTTCACCGCAAGCGACATCAAAGCGACAATCACAAGGGATAATTTGCTGATTTTGTATCACGGTCCTTACACGTACGATACTTATATAGATATCACAGCCTCGCAGGGAGGCAATGCGGAATATAATCCCGCGGCAAACGTAGTACAAACAATCCATGCCATCGGCGAAGGCTCGCATTAACACAATAATAAGAAATGAGACACACACGGTTATATACGGCAATACTGCTCTCGGTGATGATGATGCTGAACATCTGTCGATATCATCTTCCATACATCGAGTACAGCGTATTTCGCGCGTATATCATCGAAAACCTGTGCGTCAAACGCTACGAAGCAAATAACGGCTGTCGGGGACAGTGTTTCCTCAACCGTCAAACCGAACTGATAACCGAAACGGACAGCAGCGGTAGCAATACAGCCGAAGGGTATACTGTTTTTGAAACAGACGATTATGATGTTATTGACATTCCTGCCGGAGACGGGCGGGACTGTCCCCCAAAAATACATGCAGCGTTTCTCGCCAAAAGTTACATTAGTGTAACATCCGACGTTCCCACTCCTCCGCCCGAACGCCGTGACAGATAATTAACCCGATAACTTCATCTGTCAAAGACGTTACTAAGTATAATTATATAAAAGTTAGAATAATGAAAAGAAACATATATACACTGATACTGTGGTCGGTGATTATTGCGTCTGTCGCCGTGTCGTGCGACAGCGACGACGACGGACCCGCCCCGGTCGAAAATCCGGTCGAAGGACTGGTCAAAATCAGGGAATTTTCCGCTGCGGGAAGTCCCTATACAGTTACGCTGTACAACGAATCTGGTTATCTGCAACTCGGTTATACCAGGGTTTATTTCGCCGTCACCGACAGGGACGGACGGTTTATTGACAACGCTGTGTTAAGCGCGTTTCCCGAAATGGACATGGGAATGCATAAACACAGTACGCCCCGCGCGGAAATCACGAAAGTTGCAGGTAAAGCGCTTTACGAAACTTACTATTCTTTCCTGATGTATTCGGGACAGGGTAACGGCAAATGGTATTACGACCTTAAATACACAGTCGGCAATGTCGTGGACAGCGTTTTAGACGCGGAGATTGAAGTCCGCAACGTATTCCGTCCCGACGGAACGACGGAACGCAGGGTAATCCAGCCGCTTGTGGCGAACGACGAAAGCGGACAGACTTACATCGTCACCTTAGTCGAGCCGCTGAAACCGAAAATCGGCGTCAACGACATCACAGCGTACATTCACGTGCGAGAGGATGCAAACACATTTCCGGCGGTCGCAAATTTCAGGTTGAAACTCGACCCGCGTATGCCGTCGATGGAGAATCATTCGTCGCCGAACAACGTTGATTTGACATGGGATGCGACGGACAAAATCTATCGCGGAAAGGTCAATTTCACGATGACCGGATACTGGAAACTGAATCTGATATTGCAGAATCAGCAGGGCGAAACGCTTTACGGAAATGCCGTTACCGACGAAGTGGAGGCAAGCAGTCTGTTTTTTGAAGTGGAATTTTAGTACATGAGAAAACTTGCATGTATATTTTTATGGTTTCTCTGCCGGACGGCTGATATATCTGCACAGCAGACGGCGCCCGATTCGCTGACAGCATCGACCATTTTGAATGAAGTGGTTATCATAGCGAAGACGGGTATCGGTCACGACCGGCAGGCGAAACCTTTTTCTTCTATCGAAGAATATCTGCAATCCGCCGAAAAAGTAAACATGATAAAACGCGGCAGTTACGCATGGGAACCGACAGTCAATAACATGACCGCCGAACGTATTTCGGTGACTGTCGACGGAATGAAGATTTTCCACGCCTGCACCGACAACATGGATCCCGTCACATCGTATGTCGAGACCGTCAATCTGAGCAGGGTAAACATCGGTTCGGGTTTTAATGTCAGTCCCAACGCCTCGAACGGCATCGGAGGCAGTCTTGATCTGCAGTTAAACAAAGCCGGATTTTGCTGCGAAGGATGGGATATTAATGCCAGTCTCGGATACGAAACTAACGGAAACTGCCGTATTGCAGGCACGGATTTCGCTTTTTCGGATTCGACGTTCTACGTCAATTCGGGACTGTTCCACCGTCACAGCAACAACTATCGAGCCGGACGGCGAAATGAAATTGCCTTTTCGCAGTTCACCAAATACAACGTTTTTACTAATGCCGGATATCTTATCGCCAAAAAGCACGCAGTCGAGGCTACCGTCATCTACGACCGTGCTGTGGACGCAGGTTATCCCGCGCTGGCTATGGACGTAAAATCGGCGGAAGGGCTGATTTCGTCGCTCAGTTACCGGCGCGACAATCTCTCGCCTCTCATCGCGCGATGGGAAACGAAAGTGTATTTCAACAATATCATCCACATCATGGACGACACCGGACGTCCCGACGTCGCTATCCACATGGACATGCCCGGCAAAAGTCGCACCGGCGGACTGTATTCGCTGCTCGAAGGACTGAACGGCAGACATCGCTATGCGTTCAATGTCGACGCTTACTGCAACCGTTCGTATGCCGAAATGACGATGTATCCTTCGAATCCTTCCGAAAAGGAAATGTTTATGCTGACCTGGCCCGATGTGCGAACGTTGAACGCGGGACTGTTTGCGGCAGACGAATACCGTTTCGACGAACGCCATTCTGTCCGTCTGTCGTCGAAATGCTCGTTTCAGCGCGACGGAATCCTCAGCGATTTCGGACTGAACACGCTGCGAATCTTCTATCCCGACATGAACGCTTACACGAACCGTCTTGTCGGAAACGTGTCGGGACATTACACGTTTCGACATGGCGGATGGGAGACGTCGGCAGGCGCAGGTTACGGCAGCCGGGCGCCTTCGCTCTCCGAGGCTTACGGCTTTTATCTGTTCAACACGTTCGACGCTTACGACTATCTCGGCAATCCGAATCTGCGTCACGAATCGTCGGTCGAAGCGAACGTCGCAGCGGCATGGACTCGAAGTCCGTTTATCGTTCGCGCCAACGCGACGTACTTCTATTTCGCAAACTACATTATCGGCAAACCCGACGAAACTCTGTCATCGATGACCGTCGGCGCCGCCGGAGTGAAAGTGTACGGAAATCTTCCTCACGCGTCGATACTGAACGTCAATCTTTCGGCGAAATATCTTTTCCCCGAATACTTTACTTTGCAGGGACGGGTGGCCTACAGCCGCGGACGCGACGACAAAAACGGCAACCTTCCGCTGATTCCTCCGCTGAGTTACGAGTCGTCGCTTGTGTTTGCTGCCGGCAGGTTTGTCGCCGAAATCGCGGTTGCGGGTGCGTCGCGCCAGACGCGCTACAGTCCCGAATACGGCGAAGACGAAACGGCGAACTATTTCATCGGCAATGTCTCAATAGGCTACAGTTTCAAGATCGACAGGGTTGTCCTGAATCTGAAATCGGGCGTCGAAAATGTGTTCGACGCTTACTATTCCACTTATGCCGACTGGAACAATATCCCCCGAAAGGGACGAAATGTGTTTCTGAATCTCGGGATAAGTATATTATGATTGATATATAAATGAAATAAATTAATAAATTAAAGATTATGAAGATAAAATTATTGATTTTAGCGGGCATGCTGTTAGCCTGCACTGTTAATGCACAGGAAAAGAAGGAAACAGAAAAGAAAAAGAAAGCCGAAATAACTTTTTCGGTCGGTATGCACTGCGAAAACTGCAAGACGCGAATCGAAAAGAACATCACTTGGGAAAAGGGTGTCAAAGATTTGGAGGTTAAATTGACGGAGAAAACCGTCCGCGTTGTTTTCGACCCGCGTAAGACTACAAAGGAAAAGTTAAAGACCGCAATCGAAAAGCTTGGATATACCTGCGAAATATCCGAACAGGATAAAGACAAAGCTAAAAAATAAGGCAGTATGCCGGCGCAGAAAGTACGGAAAGCGAGTATATAATCGCAGCGTATACTGTGCGCGGTACAGTTTTGTGATAACAGGAGATTGCGGGTCAAGCCCGCAATGACGACGGGACTGGACTGTCGTCATTGCGGACTTGACCCGCAATTCCATATCACAAAACTACACCGCGCGAGGAATAAATAACGCATGATATTTTCCGAATAACGCGTGTTATTTTCCGGATAACGCGTGTTATTTGCCGGATAACACGTGATATTTTCCGGATAACGCGTGATATTTTCCGAATAACGCGTGTTATTTGCCGAATAACGCGTGTTATTTGCCGGATAACGCGTGTTATTTGCCGGATAATGCGTGTTATTTTCCGAATAATGCGTGTTATTTTCCGGATAATGCGTGTTATTTTCCGGATAACGCGTGTTATTTTCCGAATAACGTTCAAATTCCGCAATCAAAAATCCCGTAGGGACCTGCGGAACTTTGCGCCCTTTGCGGTAAAAAAATTGTCGAAGAATATGGCGATGAAGCAATCCGGAAATCCACGAGTTCATCGTTCATCGTTCATCGTTCATCGTTGGCTATTAATAAACCTCTTCAATTGAATCCATATCCACATACCATACATATCCTTTGATATTGGGGTATTTCATCAATTCAAGCAGTTGCATGTAATTTTTCACCTGTGTTCTGTGCGAGTCCTTTTTCAGAGCGCCGAATTTGTAATCGACAAGTATCGTTTCGTTTTCCGACGACATTATTCTGTCGGGTCTGCGATTTAATCCCTTATTCATTGATGCCGGCAGAAGTAAAGATTTTTCGGTAATAATCCCGTACCTGTCGTCGTCGGCAAACCATTGTCCCGCAAAGCGCAATGCCTTATCGACACGTGTTTTGAGTTCGGGGATATGTTCTTTTCCGATCAGTCCGTCGTTTTCCATGCGGTCGATGGCATCGGGTACATCTTTTACCGAACGGA
This sequence comes from Prevotellaceae bacterium, assembly GCA_031275145.1. GTDB lineage: Bacteria > Bacteroidota > Bacteroidia > Bacteroidales > UBA932 > JAIRLF01. Next base: position 7,407 of record JAISPE010000062.1, read on the forward strand.
TAAGCGAAAACACTCTGTGCATCAGAATCCCGTAATTTCGCTGTTGCAGCGGCGCGACATGTTCGGGGAAATAGTTTTCCGATTCGTATCTTAACCGCAATTTTTTGTCGAAGACAGATGAATTATAGTTTGTTATAAACATTCCCGAAAACTTTTCGCCGCTTTCGCGTTCCTGTCTGCGCTGCTTTTCGCCCGAGGTATAACACAAGTCTTCGCCGGTCAAACGGCTGATTTTCATTTTATCGCTCATGAAACCGCGACTGTTTTCCAGAAACGTCGATAATACAGATGCGGCGGTGCGGATATTGTCCGGACTGTTATTCGCCGTTTTGGGTAACTGAGGCAAAGGCAGCATAATGTGCAATTCCTCTTTCGCCCTCGTAAAAGCGACATACATAAGGTTCAGATTATCGACTATTGCCTGTACGGTTTCGTAATAATATTCGCTGTCGAAATAACTGTTTTTCATCGCCGTTCCATAGTTGATCAGAACATGCGGCAATTGACTGAACGGTTCTTTCCCGGGAGCGACCCATATTGTATCGCGATACGAAGGTTTCATGTCCCAGCTGCAAAACGGGATAATGACAACAGGAAACTCAAGACCCTTTGCCTTGTGTATTGTCGTGATATTTATTGCGTCCGGAGTTTGTCCTTCCGAGAGTTTTTTCCCGTCGCCGGTATTGTCCCAGTGTTCTATAAACGATGAGATATCCGATATTTCGTTCGTCGAAAACGAAATCAGCATATCATGCAATTCCTGAATATAGGGAACGTCTACAGTATTGCCGCCCAAATCGAAAGTCCGGATCAAATGTTCGAATACCTCCGGCAGGGACAGTGAAGTCAGTCCCGAGAGTTTTTCTTTCACGCTGTCGTCCAAAACTCCCGCACCGTTCCATTTGTAATCGGGATTATTTCTGTTCAGGAAACGGTTTATTGAAGCGTTATTTATCCTGTCATCGGGATTAACGACCGTCCGCAGAAGCGAAATGATAAACTGCACGGCAGCCGAATTTTTGATAAACAGCGCATCCTGCGACATAATGTCGAAACAGTGTTGCGTATCTCCCGATGTCCGTTTGTGGTTCAGCAAACAGTCGCCCACTGCCTGCCCCTCACCGGTCTTGCGCACAAGTATGGCGATATCTCTTGCCCTGTAGCCTCTGTCCTGCATACCGGCGATGAGCGCCGGCAACTGTTCCATGATTTTGTCTTTCGCTTTTATCCTGATATCCTGTTCGGTGTTTTCGTCCCGTATCAGGGAGACAGAGATATATCCGCCCTTGTTGCTGTTGACGCCGGCGGTTTTCTGTTCCGCGTTTTTATATGCCGAACTGAGTATATTTACGTCAATATCAACAGTCGGCGATTCGAACGATTTCGCAAATTCCCGTTCGATATAAGCCGGTAAAGCCGAAAACAAAGCGTTGTTGAACTCAATCACGTTGGGAAAACTTCGCCAGTTTGTATCCAGATTTTTTTCGTTTACGGCAAAATTGCCGAACTCGTTGAAAATCCCGTTTGCCAGTATTCGCCAGTCGCCGTTTCTCCAGCGGTATATCGACTGTTTGACATCTCCCACGACAAGCGAATTTTTTCCTTCGGAGAGACTGTTTTTCAGCAGAGGCTTGAAATTCCGCCACTGCGCCTCCGAGGTATCCTGAAATTCGTCGATCATGAAAATACCGTATCGCGAGCCGGTCATTTCGTAGATGAACGGGGTGTCGCTTTCGTTTATCAGCGTTCCGAGCAGATGAGTTGTTTCGCTGATAGGCATACGGTTTTCGTCGTTTGTTATATCGCGGATATTCGCTTCAATTTCGGCAAAAAACTCCAGATGTACCATGGATTTTTTTACACATACTGCCGTAAAATATTGACGGTGATTTTCTTCATAGAAATTCACAGCTTTTTCCAGCAGTAAAGTCAAAGCGCCGGATATTTGCCGGATGTCGTTTTTCACGATTTCCGAAGCATTTCTCCCGCACCATGCTTCATCATCGTCGCCGTTTTCCAGCAAATCGTAAACCCATTTGCCGGGCGCTTCGTAAATACCTTTTCGCAGCCGGTAAAAATAATTGACAGGACCGTTTTTACCGTAATAGAAATCGGATTTTTGCAAATTGTAACTTTCGATCAGCGAAATTGCATTACGGGCGAAATCAGTGAGAGTTTTTTCGAAATCGGTTATCAGCCTGTTTATTTTCGCAATAAAATCCGTTAAAAACTCCGTATCGCTGATTTTCAAATGAAAATCGGGAGCAAAGCCGCGGAACTGTTCTTTCAGCACTTCGCCGCTTCTGTCTTTAAGCGTTTTCCGGATATCCCATGTACGCCCTTTTTCCATTTGTTCGCTGATGATTCCGGCCATTTGGGTATACAAAAACTCTTTCCGGTGCAGGTTCAGCATCATCCGGTCAACCGCCTCTTCCAGCAGACGGTCGTGGTCTAATTCGAGTTTGAAACCCGGACGTAATCCCGCCTCTCTGACAAAGGCATGGAGAACTTTCTGGAAAAATTTGTCGATAGTGGATATCGAAAAATTTGAATAGTCGTGCAAAACGGCCTGCTGAACTCTTGCTGCCCTGTTTTTCAGAGTCTGTTTGTCGATATTCAGTTCGCGGCACAGCAAATCGCTAACAGCGCTGTCGCGGTCGGTAACGATACTGTTCAGCGTGGTTATAATTCTGGTTTTCATTTCGTCGGTCGCCTTGTTTGTAAAGGTTACCGCGAGGATTGTCCGGAATTTGCCGGCATTGTATCCGTCGGAAAGCGCCTGTTTCAGATATTCCAGCGTCAGGGTGTAGGTTTTACCCGATCCTGCCGATGCTTTATAAACGGTTAATCCCGTATGCGCCGGACTGTTTTCGGGTAAACCGTCTTCCGTACGGGAACTGTTTATCTCTTTATTTTTAGAATGATTTTCGGATAAATCGCTGAACAGGCTTAACTGAACCGGGTTACTCATGATTGATTTCGGGAATTATTTTCGGATTCTTTTTCTCTCCCTTGCGGGGAAAGATATCTTTCGGGTACCATGCGTTTATGTTCTTCCAGCATTATTTTATTCAACATGTCGGACAGGTCGCGCGTTTTGAGCGAAGCAACTGTTTCTGCGCTTATTTCGGGCAAAACATGTATCCTGGCAGTAGCGCATCCTCCAAAAAGGCCGCTCCGCGTCGGCAACATCTTTCTTGTACCTTCGACAACTACCGGCAAAATAGCGAGTTTGTTCAACTTCGCAATCATAAAAGCGCCTTCCCTGAAACTGTGAATCTTGCCGTCGGCAGAACGTGTTCCTTCCGGAAATATGGATATACTGCATCCTTTGTTTACCCATGCTTCGGCTTTTTTCAGCATTTCCTTGGTACTCTGAGTTGTTCCACGCTTTATCATAATGTCGCCATGAAGCATCAGCAGCCAGCCTACGAACGGTATCCTAAACACTTCCTTCTTGGATACCCACTTGAATACCAGCGGAATTTTGTATATAACACAAATATCAAACATCGACTGGTGATTGCTTACTATTACATACGGTTTTTTAGTGTCGATATTTGCCCTGCACAGGTATTCTATTTTCCATAGCGGATTGACCCACAGGTAATGCAACCCCCAGTAGTATGAAAATGCATGAATAACTTTCCGTCTGGTATCAAAAGGATACGTGACCGCAAAAACCGCAAGGTTGATAATCATCAAAACAACAGCGTCGATTATAAATACCGACCACAATACAGCGTTATAGATATATTTAATAATAATTCTCATTTTTAGTATTTTATAAGCCATACATATCAGAATCGCCTTCAATTTACAGGCTCAAAATTAAATAAAAATTTATAACCGTGAATATTTTTATGTATTCTGCTGATATTACGG
>JAISPE010000122.1 GCA_031275145.1 Prevotellaceae bacterium
TCGTCGCTGATTATTATATCGTTTTTGGGATCGCTCCCCACTGTCACTGTTCTCATATATTTCCTTTAATTATAAACACTGATTTCCCGTTTTGTCCGATTTCCCCACACAAGTATATACTTCCGGAGTACACGAGTATGTACTTCCAGGGTACATGGGCATGTACCTTCAGGGTACATGAGCATGTACCTCCAGAGTACACGAGTATGTACTTCCGGATATACAATACAAGTACGTACTTGACGACCGCGTTGGAGGCAGATTTCGACAGCATGACAAATATTCGGAAGAAACAATGGCATAATCCACTCATGCCGTGCGTTCAGGTTTTCTCTTTTTAATTCCGGCCTGAAACCATTGCTGAACACGAAATAATATTTGGAGATGCTCCTGTTTTGAGGATTAAACCTCCTGATTATTTTACATAATAAACCCATAACTGTATAATATTAATGTTGAAACAAAAAAAATGTCGCACACGTTTTGAATAAAACGTGTACGACTATAGAATTTAATTGAAGATTTAATTGCGTTTATGTAACTGCCTGATTCTCTCTCTCTCTCTCTCTCTCTCTCTCTCTCTCTCTCTCTCTCTCTCTCTCTGCAAAAACCATGCCAAACCTGTTAAAAATCAAGTCTATCTGGCAAGTTTCTCCAAAACTTTTGCATCCGTAATATGAAGTAAAAAGACTCATCAAAAAATACTTTAAATCATTAAAAACTGTTTAACTTTTTAAATAATGGCGCAAAGATATAACAAAATATTTAATACACGCCAACAAAACATGAAAAAATTTGTTAAAACACATTAAATTTTTTGTTCATCTCGGCATTATGCGCTAAAAAACAGGGATTCCGATGTACGCCATTTTAAATACGGCTCACAGTTTTTTTTATTTTCACATAACAAAAAATCATAATTTACATATCTGTCAATTGCCGGGGTGTTACAACAAAATTCCCTTTTTTGACAGAATTCTTTTTTGACAGAATTAACAGAAACTTTAGTTCGACGAAGTCAATTTTCATAATTTACAAAGTCTGTTAATTTTGAAAATTTTGTTAATTATGTCAAAAAAAAGGAAAATTCTGTCAAAAAAAAGGGAATTATGTCGTACACCCCACCGTAAATTGTATGTCATAAATTGTGAGTCGGGAAAAATGTATAAATTTGCGCCGGATTATAATTGAGGCAATGGATTTTGAACTTATATCGACATACAAACCTACCGGCGATCAGCCGGACGCAATAAGACAGCTGGTTAGCAATTTCAATTCGGGACAGCAGTGTTCCACTCTTCTGGGAGTGACGGGTTCCGGGAAAACTTTCACAATGGCCAATGTTATAGCACAGTTAAATCGTGCAACATTAGTATTAAGCCATAATAAGACTTTAGCTGCTCAACTGTACAGCGAGTTCAAGAATTTCTTCCCCAAAAATGCGGTAGAATACTTTGTATCATATTACGATTATTATCAGCCCGAGGCATATATTCCGCATACGGATACCTACATAGAAAAAGATTTGCAGATAAATGAAGAAATAGAGAAATTAAGACTAAGCGCTTCATCTGCTCTGCTTTCCGGGCGCAAAGATGTCATTGTCGTTTCGTCGGTATCCTGTTTATACGGTATCGGGAATCCGGAAGATTTTAATGCCAATACCATTACGGTTCATGTGGGACAGAAATTAAGCCGTAACAAGTTCCTGTACTCGCTGGTTGATGCCCTGTATTCGAGAAGCGAAACCGATTTCAAGCGAAGCACGTTTCGTGTTAAAGGCGATACGGTTGATGTGTATCTCGCTTATGGCGAATATGCTTACCGGATAATATTCATGGGAGACGAGATTGAACATCTGGAGATTTTCAGTCCCGTTTCGGGAGTTACCATAGACGTTCCACAATCGTTAAACATATTTCCCGCCAACATATTTGTAACTCCAAAAGAACGCCTGCAGCAGGCTATCAGGGATATTCAGGATGATATGCTTGCACAGAAAGACTTCTTTACGGTGCAGGGAAAAAATATTGAAGCAAAGAGGATTCAGCAAAGAGTCGAATACGATTTGGAAATGATAAAGGAACTGGGTTACTGTTCCGGAATCGAAAACTATTCACGCTATTTCGACGGACGCGCCGCCGGTAGCAGACCGTTTTGTCTGTTAGACTATTTTCCCGACGATTTCATTACATTTATAGACGAAAGTCATGTTACGATTCCACAAATACGGGCAATGTATGGCGGTGACCGTTCGAGAAAGCAAAATCTTGTGGAATACGGATTTCGCCTGCCGGCGGCAATAGATAACAGGCCTCTTAAATTTGAAGAATTTGAATCGATTGTAGGGCAAATGCTGTTTGTGAGCGCAACGCCTGCCGATTATGAACTGAACAGGTCGGAAGGCATAGTCGTTGAACAGGTTATCCGTCCCACAGGTTTGCTTGAGCCTGTGATTGAAGTGCGTCCCACAAAAAACCAGATAGATAACCTGATTGAAGAAATCGCGGTAAGAGCCGATAAAAACGAACGTATCTTTGTAACAACTCTGACAAAACGCATGGCGGAGGAACTGAGTAAATATTTTGACAGACTGAAGATTCGTTGCCGGTATATACATTCAGATGTAAGTACTCTTGAGCGGATAGAGATTATGGACGAACTGCAGAAGGGTCTTTTCGATGTTCTTATCGGGGTCAATCTGTTGAGAGAAGGGTTAGATGTGCCGGAAGTATCTCTGGTTGCAATACTTGACGCCGACAAGGAAGGCTTTTTGCGGTCTACCCGCTCGCTGACTCAGACAGCGGGAAGAGCTGCCCGCAATCTCGAAGGAAAGGTAATAATGTATGCCGACAAAATCACGGATTCCATGCAGCGTACCATAGAAGAAACAGACAGAAGACGTGAAAAACAATTACAGTACAACATGAAAAACAACATAACCCCGAAACAGATAACAAAAACCAGCCGTTCGATGCTGGTGAACGAAATTCTTAATAATACGGAGGAATACGCATACATTGAGCCGGAAAAAGGAGACATAGCTGCCGAACCTGTTGTGAAATATATGTCGAAAAAAGAACTGGATAAAGCTATATCCGAAGCGCGCAAACGAATGGAAACAGCAGCTAAAGACCTTAATTTCCACAACGCCGCAATCTATCGCGACGAAATGTACTCCCTGATGAAACTGATGGCAACGTTGAAAAATAGTTAAATCAAATGCAATTTATGATTTTAGATTTACGATTTTAGATTAACGGGCTTAGATTAACGTATGTGTTTTTCAACAGTCAACAGTTAAAATCCCGCTCTGTGCGGGATTTTTTGGGCTCGGA
>JAISPE010000266.1 GCA_031275145.1 Prevotellaceae bacterium
GCAAATTCAACATTTGCTTATGACTGGATGTATTCGAATACAGTATTGTCTTTTTTCAAAAAGGGAAAACTTTCATCCGAACTTGCAAAACAGGTCGAATCGTTGAATCTGGACGAAGAGGGATACGTTGTATTAGAATACGAGTTTAAATAACTTAACAAAATTTAGAATCTGTCTTTTTTAGCAGAGATACATCTGTTCAATAAGCTGCCCGTAGTGGTGTATATGCGATTAATAATCACTGCATCTGCCGTTTTCGATGTGAAAATATCTGTTGATACACGAAGGCAGTTCTTCGGGCTGATGGGATACGAAAATCAGTGTACGGTTTTTGCAATATTCGTCCAGCAATGATTTTGCCAGATTAACTGAATCGAAATCAAGGCCCTGAAAAGGCTCGTCGAGCGTCAGCGCCGGAGGGTTTTTGACTAATGCACGAATCAGTAATATGATGTTTTGCTGTCCGGTAGAAACATGTTGAAACAAATCGCCGTAAATATCCGTTATCGAAAAATACTCAAAGAGACTGTCGATTAACCGTATGATTTCATCTGTGACTTTTATTTTGCCGTATGGATTTTCGGAAAGCCCGCTCAAAGCGACTTCCCGGCAGGTTTTGTTACGGTTGAAATACAGATGCATTTCCGGCGAAACAAATCCGATTTTATCCTTTATATCCCAGATACTTTCACCTGTTCCACGTTTACGGTCGAACAAAATGATATTGTTGGCATACGCTTGAGGATTGTCTGCAAAGATAAGACTTAGAAGCATTGATTTTCCAGCTCCGTTTGAGCCTGTCAAAGCCCATTTTTCGTTGCGGGATATTGTCCATGTTACCTGCTCGATAACGGGTTTGTCATTGTAGACAATATTGACGTTTACTAATTTAACCGCCGTCTCGAATGTTTTTGCAGGCGCATCGGGTAATACGGGCAATTTGCGCGGCAGATAATGATGGCTCGGAGTATAATTCTTTATGCTTGAAGTGTTTTTGACAGCGAATTTTTCTATCTCCACGACACCGGTTATCGAATCGGGGATATATTTGTCCGTGACTGTTATAACATTCGTTCCGAGCAGAGTGATTTGATTAATGGTATGGGTGATATAGTCGCGCGCCTGTCTGTCAAGTCCGGTGTACGGACTGTCAAGCAGCAGCAGGCGCGGTTTTTTCATCAGAGCTTTCACAATCAACATTTTTTTGAACTGTCCGTTAGAAAGTTTTATAATCTCCATATCGAGCAGATGACTGATATTTAGAGCCTGCAATTCGGGTAAACAGTCGTCGGCATTCAGTTTCAAAAAATTGCGAACGGTAACGATACTGTCCGTTTCGGTAGCATTGTAACGCTGTTGATAGTAAAAATCGCCGTAATTAACCGAAGGATCGTTAAAATAGACCGAAGCAATGTGATCGGATGCATTTTCGCCGTTCGTGTTACCGGCGAAATTGTAGATGAGTTCGCCCTTGAGTTTCATCAGTCTGCCTTCCAGCATTTCCAGGAATGTTGTTTTTCCCGATCCGTTCGCGCCGGTTACAGCCAGGTTTTCGTCCTGATGCATCTCCCAGTCAGTATCCCGAAAAACAGGATACTGAAATTTTTTGAAAGTAGCGTTTTTGATTTTTATCAGATATGACATTTATTCCGGAATTTCTACGGTTAGACAATCGTATGCAAGTTTAACATTCGCAGGCAACTCTGTTTCCACATCCTGATGCCGTCCCATCTGGTGTGAAATATGCGTCAGGTATGTCCGTACGGCTCCGGTTTCCCGCGAAACACGCAATGCCTGCGACAGTGTGAAATGAGAAATATGCGTCTTTTTCCGGAGTGCATTAATCACCAGAGTTTCGCATCCGGATATTTTTTTCATTTCCGAGAGTTCCATCCTGCTTGCGTCTGTGATGTAAACCAAACGGTTGATACGGAATCCCATCACCGGCAGTCTGTAATGAAACGCCCGTACCGGAATGATTTCGACGTCGCCAACCGCAAATGGCGTCCTGTCGTTTATCGTGTTAAGATTCATTGCCGGCGCTCCGGGATATGGATGCGCTGAAAAAGCGTACGGATATTCGGAACGGAGGGAATTTAACACCCGCCTTTCGGCGTATATTTCAACATGTTTGCCGCTGATGTAGTTCAAAGCTCTTACATCGTCCAGTCCTCCGGTATGGTCTTTATGTTCGTGCGTCAACAATATTGCATCCAAATCCGAAATTCCGCCTCTCAACAGTTGCTGCCTGAAATCGGGACCGGCGTCAATAAGTATCTTTCTGCCGCGTATCTCTATCAAAATCGACGTCCTCAACCGTTTATCCCTCGAATCGGACGACATGCAAACATCACATCTGCACCCGATAACGGGTACTCCCTGCGATGCTCCGGTGCCAAAAAATGTTATTTTCATTGTGGAACAAAAGTAATATAAAAATTGCAAACAGGAAAAATTTTATATTGTATTGAAACATGTACAAAAATTTTATCAGAGCGGAAAATGTTTTCTAAACGCTTCCTTAAAAACTACATATTTATTAATGAGTACCACATTAAACGGGTTTAATTCAAAAAAATAAATAACTGTTCCCGATCGCCGACCCGTGCCGCCCCTACCGTATGTTTTAGCTCAATGTCGTCAATTTAAACCACAAAAGGCTGCAACAAAAAGCATTCCGTTAGGAATGCATCGCTCGGTAGAAATGCAGGCAGGCACAGCCTGCATTCCGTTAGGAATGCATCCAAAGA
>JAISPE010000280.1 GCA_031275145.1 Prevotellaceae bacterium
CATTGATACGACCAGAGGTTACGGTTTCCGGGAAAAGCAGATCTATGTCGTTTATTTGCCGCCGGTTTACGATAAAGACCCCGATATGCAAAGCTGGGGAAAGTATTTTGACAGTGAGATATTCAGCGAAAGATACTTAAAGCTGTCTTTTCGCGACGATATCCTGCCGTGGTTAAAAGACTGTGTGTTACCGGATGTAAAAATAAAAGACGTGTACATGAGGAGTGCAGTAGAACAGTATATTGACCATCTGGAAGGAATCTTCGAATTAAGAAAAATTAATAAAATAACAAATATGGAATTACAGAAATTTATTAAAAAAGAACTGGGTTTAAACGGTAACCCGCAGGGAAATATTGCTATATTAACAGCAAAACAGGAAGAGTTAAACAAACTCGACAATCAGTTACAGTTATTGAAAGACAGCGCCGAAAGAGAGATATTTCTCGAATGGCAGACATTTCTTTCAAAAAATTATTCCGGCTACGAACCTGTTGCGGAAGAAGTGCGGGCCGGATTAATTATGCCTGCTGACAGTACTACAGTGAGAGTATCCGTATCCATTGACGGTGACCAGCTGTACTGTCAAATAGACATGTCCCATCTGGATGTAGAGGAAAAAATTCTTCCCGAAAGTGTGAGGGAAAAAGCAGGAGATCTTCTGCCAAAGAAGAATAAATACGGTGAAATCTGGAAATATTTCCCGCGTTATGCCTACACCGAGGTATTTAACAGGCTCAAAGAAGTAATAGAAGTTCTGAAACAATAGCATGCGGAATTATGGGAACGACTTTTAGACGCTGGCCTGTAGCCGGTTTTGAAACAGTGTTTTTTCTGTTTCCGCTTATTGCAGGCGGACTGCGGCGCTGCTGTTCCGGTATTGCAGTTCAAAAAAATGCAGCGAATCCGGAAAACCGTACGGGCGGGAAAAATCTGTTCGGTGTACTGATTTTATTTCTGTGTTTGGTTTTCTGCTGCTCCTGCAGTAACGACGGGCGTTTAGTAAAAAAGTTTGTCAAACGGATAAACGCAAAGGAAGTAAATGCCGCCTCAAAGTATATTTATCCTGCCGACCCACGCATGTCTGTATTTTTTCAACGAGGAAGTTTTAAGAAAAACTCCAAACCTGTTTTTAAAAATAGTTGAAAAAAAGAATATTACCGTTGACGGAGAAAAAGGTGTTGTTGTGAAATTCGAATGCAAAAATACTTCTCCGTTTTTCGAGAACTATATGCACAATCTGAACATGCTGGATAACGATAACCGTATTGTTGATACAATTCTTGTCAAGGAAACAGGGAACGGCAGCAGAATTACTTTCGACTGGGCAAAAGTGCGGGGCGAAAATCTTTATCTGGCAAGCATTTCCGGACAGTCACAAGTGAGTTCACTGACTATTCATTCGGGGAAGAGCGAAAAAAACGATACTATCGGCAAGCTGATAAGGAATAAAAGGATTGTTATCGACGAATATAGCGACGACCCTGACTGGGTGCAGTGTTTTACAATCGACCACAAATGCAACATTGTGCAGGGATACATAAAGAAAAGTCCCGCAATGGAAAAAAGCTTCCTTTTTTTCAATCTGGGAATTTTCGACAGTTTGAGTTTGCTGGTTACAATGATTATACTTGTCATAATTGCATTTCCGATTTTCTACATAGGCAGCATTGTTCAGGCGCTGCTGAATATTCCAAGCATTGGAATCTTTATCTGCATTGGATTGATCTTGGGACTTGTATATACTGTTTATCAATTGCTTGAAAATATTTTGTTTGAACTGTTTTTAATAAATTTACCGTATTAAAATTGTGAAATTATGAAACTGATAAAAGGATTATCGTTCTCGCTAAAACGCGTTGTTGGAATTACAGGTGTTAAACAGTCTGTAGCGAATAAAACAGGCATTCCAACTACAAGGGGCGGTATAGAAAGAAAAATAGGAAGAAAAATTTTGAATAAGATCACAAAAAAATAACCGACCCGCTCAGCTGTTTTCAACCGCCGTACCGGTTTCCGTAAGACGGACAGCCGGCTGTGCTGTTTTCGAATGAATTGCTTCGTCGCTGCGCTCCTCGCAATGACGACCCGTCGCGGACTGCTTCGTCGCATATCCAATTCACAAAACTACACCGCGCGAGGAATAAAAGCAAGTCTCCAGACCTTGCAGCGAAGTTTGGCTTTTAACCCGACGCAGTCTGGAGACTGTGCCGAGCAAAGAGACATTCCGGAATAATTTCAAAAAATTGGCATAATTCAAAAAGAAAGTTATATCTTTGCACCGTTTTAATTTCAATATTTTTTAATTGTAACAGTTATAAATACAGGATAGAGCTCCAATCGTAACAATACGTTTTCCAGGGTGAATATGACGAAAATCAAAAAAATCATCAAGTCAGTAAAATTTAAAATCAAAATGAATATAATAAACTTCAGTTTCGGTACGAAACGGGTATTCGCAATGACGCTTTTTGCAATATCCTTACAGCAAGCTTTTTCCCGACCTGTCGTCATTGCGAGGAACGAAGCAATCCAGAGGTCGTGTATTTCTGGATTGCTTCGTCGCTGTTTCATCGCCATATTCTTCGACAAACGTCATCATACTTTTTCAGTTGCAGCACGAAACGGGTATTCGCAATGCTGTCGTCCGATGTACAATATAAATGAATATTAAATATAATAAATATGAAACGAAAAAACATTTTAATTCTTTTTCTCATTATGAGTTTTGCATACATGACGTATGCCCGTGACAGGAAGAGTTACGGTTTCGGTCAACGGCCGGAAAACATCCACAGCCTTGCTCAACAGTTTGCTTCTCCGGCAGACGATTACAAGCCTCATGCATGGTGGCACTGGCTCGGCTCGAATTTCTCCAAAGAAGGCATGACCAAAGATTTGCAGGCAATGAAAGATGCCGGCATCGGAGGTGTGGTCGTATTCAATGCACCGTCGTGGCTCGATCCCTCGAAAAATCCGTGGCAACATCAGACATACCGCAGCGTAACATACTGGGATGCTCTGAAACATGCGCTTGCCGAAGCAAAAAGACTGAATATGACCGTCGGCATACACAATTCGCCCGGCTGGTCGACTACCGGCGGCCCATGGATTTCGCCCGAAGACGGAATGCAGGCAGTGACTTACGGCAAAACTTCGCTGAAAGGAGGCCGGCAAGTCAAAATCACGCTCGCCAATCCAAGGGAAAATACCGAATCGGCACAGTATTTCAAAGATGTAGCCCTCATAGCTGTGCCGGCGAATAAAGAATTTTCTGCAGGCGATATGCTGGACATTTCGGAATATATGGACGCCGGCGGAACACTGGACTGGCATGTCCCCGAAGGCGACTGGACGGTTTACCGTACAGGGCATTATCCCACGTTTACCCGTTCGCATCCCACACCGGAGGACGTAGCCGAATATTCGCTCGAAGTGGACAAGATGAACCGCGATGCTACCGTCAGGCACTGGAACAACGTCCTGAATCCATTTATCGACCGTTTTGAAAACCATATCGGTACAACATTCAGGTATATCTGGATAGACAGCTACGAAGCCGGAGACCAGAACTGGTCGCCCGGTTTCCGTTCCGACTTTATCCGGATGAAAGGCTACGACCCCGTCATGCAGTTAGTGATGGCGGACATGCGCGGCGACAGCATCCTTAGCAAACATCACGGCCTGCGTTATCCCGAAAACGCCGCTCACGAAACAGCGCTCTTCCTGCGCGACTGGTCGGACGTAATAAACCGTCTGTTCCTCAATTGCTGGCAAACAGGGAAAGAGATGGTAAACCGCGCCGGATTTACATTATGCTGGGAGCCGTATTGCAGCTGGGGCGGCGGACCTTTCGACATGAACGAAGGCGTTGCGATAGCCGATGTTCCCGTCACCGAATTTTGGGTACACAGCGGCGATGTGCTCGGCGATAAAACCATCGCGAAAGTTGCCGCAGCCAGCGAAAAACGTATTGTCGGCGCAGAGGCATTCACCGGTATGGAAGCCACATGCCGGTTTACCGAGACGCCTCACATGCTGAAACGCCCCGCCGACATGGGATACTCTTTCGGCGTCAATCTGTATTTTCTGCATTCGTGGGCGCATAACCCTTTCGACGACAAATATCAGCCCGGATTCAATTTTGCCCATTACGGCACGCATTTCAGCCGCAACCAGACATGGTTCGAGCCCGGCAAAGCATTTTTCACATACCTTGCCCGCTGTCAGATGCTGTTGCAGCAAGGCTCGCTCGTTTCCGGAATCGGCGAAACGCTTCACCGGAGTACGCCCGAAGCCGAAATCTTCTTTGTCCGCAATACCGGAGATGCACGGGAAATGACCGTCGAATTTCCCGTTGCCGGCCGTATTCCCGAACTGTGGGATGCATATTCCGGTCTTATAAAAAGCGCAGGCCGCTGGAAACAGTCCGGAGAAACAACTTCGGTGACACTGACAATGGAAAGGGACGCATCGGTGTTCGTTATTTTCCCTGCGCAAAAAACCGCATACACAAAACTTCCGGAAACGAAAGTCGTGAAAGAAACTCCCGTCGATATCAGCGGAGAATGGACGGTTTATTTCAAACCCAAAACGGACGAAGAGCCTTTTCAGAAGAAATTTGCGGAACTTGTCGATTTCAGCAGACAGGACGATGCCGCCGTCAAATATTTTTCCGGTACAGCGATATACGAAAAGACGGTCAGGATCAACGCCGCCGATTTGTCGGCAAACAGGGCTGTGACTGTAGATCTCGGCACACTGTACGACATTGCCGAAGTGGAAGTAAACGGGAAAAAGGCCGGCGTCCTCTGGTGTCCTCCATACCGGACGGATATTACTTCTCTGCTTAAACCGGGCAACAACGTTCTCAGGATTCACATAACGAATACCTGGATAAACCGACTGATCGGCGACGAACAGTATCCCGAAGATTTCGAGTGGACAGACAGAAACCAGGGACTGAGAGCAATGACCGGCCTGCCGGAATGGTTCGTGAAGAATCAGCCGCGTCCGGTAAAAGAACGCAGGACATTCATCCCCTGGTATTACTTCGATAAAAACTCCGCACTGTATCCGGCCGGTTTGCTGGGGCCGGTGAAACTGTCGAAACAAGAAGTGACAGCAACAATTACTGATTAGCAATGACCGGCATAACAGTTTGCGACTATTCGAATCCAGCGCATCGTCAAGCCCTTGCTGCGCTGATAAACGAGTATATAAACGACGAAATGGGCGGCGGGAATCCACTGTCGCAGGAGGAACAGCAACTCCTGATCGAAGGACTGGAAAGTCACCCGAAATCCATCGTCCTGCTTGCCCGGCATGCAGATATCTTTGCCGGATTACTGACGGCTTTCGAGAATTTCTCGACCTTCACCGCCCGGCCGATGATTAATGTACACGATATCATCGTTTCAAAAGAATATCGCGGCAGAGGCATCGGGCGAAAACTGATGAACGCAATCATAAGCGAAGCGGAAAAGCGGAAATGCAGCCGCGTTACTCTGGAAGTGCGGAAAGACAATATCAAAGCCCAAAACCTGTATCAAAGTCTGGGCTTCGAAGAAGCGGAACAGGGAATGTTCTACTGGAGAAAATATTTGAATTACCGGTGAAAAGAAATAAAAACAACAATCCGGCTGCCGAAAGGTAACCGGATTGTTGTTTTTCATGTTACGGGAACGTCATCCGAACATCAGGATTCTGCTTCGTCGGAGATGACATTTGTCGATTTTTTTCTGCCGCACAAGTCGTGTATGCGTCGAGCGGTAATGTCATTATACTATGCGCGGTACAGTTTTGTGATAAGGGGAGATTGCGGGTCAAGCTTACAATGAGGCTTGTTGTAAATAGCATATTAACAGTCCTTTCGTCATTGCAAAGGCAACCCTTATTTCCCAAGAGTTTTCCCCTCTCTTCGTCATTGCGGGGACAAACAACCTCATTTACACCTAATTTTCAAAACAAAACAACTTCAGTAGCCTGACGATGTGATATAACCCTCAGACCTCATTACCTTTCATATAACTAAACCATAAAGATCGTATAATTAGATTATTAATGATAGCATCAATTATTTCTTTTTTGTCGTATACCCGTAAGTCCAGCAGGGCCGCAGGTACCATTGCCGTAAGCTAAAGCACAATGTCATCAATTTAAGAAAAAGCTTGCAGTTCACTGCATTCCGTTAGGAAACTTTAGTTCGACGAAGTCAATGCATCGCTCGGTAGAAATGCAGGCAGGCACAGCCTGCATTCCGTTAGGAATGCATCCAAAGATTAGGGCAATTATACTATGCACGGTACAGTTTTGTGATATGGGATTGCGGGTCAAGCCCGCAATGTCGACATACAACCCCGTCGTCATTGCGGGCTTGACCCGCAATCTCCCGTTTCACAAAACTGTACCGCGCGAGGAATAAAATATACGTAAATGGATGTGGATGCATTGACTTCGTCGAACTAAAGTTTCCTAACGGAATGCAGTGAACTGCAATCTTTTTCTTAAACTGATGACATTGTGCTTTAGCTTACGGCAGGGATACATGCGGAACTTACGGATATGCGGTAAAAAAGGAATAATTGATACTGTCATAATAATCTAATATGCGATCTTTACATTTTAGTTATATGAAAGTACCCTGTTAAACAGGTTTAATTCAAAAAATAAATAACTGTTCCCGATCGCCGCCCCTTGCCGTCCATGCTACCCATGCCGTCCATATCGTATGCTAAAGCATACGGTTAATAAAGTGTCGTCCCTGCGGGACTTGTCGTGCGCAGCCAAAAAATCCCGTAGGGATGAAATATCGGTAGAAAAATGTTGGAAATCTCCCGATACCGACATGTCATCCCTTAAGCTATTATTGTCTGAACCGCTGATTTTTGTGATTGATATGATTAACATGATTGGACTGTACAGCAAGTCCCGCTGGGACGACACTTTATTAACCGTATGCTTTAGCTTACGGTACGAGCGATATGAGCGGCAGGGGCGATATGAGCGGTACGAGCGATATGACCGGCATGAGCGGTATGACCGGCAGGGGCGATATGAGCGGCAAAGTCGGCATGACCGGCAGATGCGACCCTTATTTCCCAAAAGCTCCCTTAGTAGTGGCTGCAATGAACAGATTGTCCTGCGACAAAATAAGGGAATAAGGGAGACGGTGGAACAATCAGGGCTACTAAGGGGGCTTTGGGGAAATAAGGGTACCTGCGGGCGGAAGTATTATACTTTATTAATTTATCATCAATTAACAGGTTCATCGCCTTACGGGGATGCGAAAAAGATTATATTTCATTAATTTATCATCAATTATCAATAAAAAACGGAAACAGTTATGCGGTTATATGCGGAAAATCTGGTAAAAAAATACGGTAAACGTACTGTGGTAAAAAGCGTTTCCATATACGTCGAACAGGGAGAAATAGTCGGTTTGCTCGGGCCTAACGGCGCAGGTAAAACGACGTCTTTTTATATGATTGCCGGGCTGATTAAACCCAATGGAGGTAAAACTTTTCTTGACGACGTCGAAATAACCCGCGAGCCTGTATATCGCAGAGCGCAGCGGGGTTTGGGCTATCTGGCTCAGGAGGCTTCCGTTTTCCGGAAATTAAGCGTGGAAGACAATTTGAAAGCAGTGCTGGAGATGACAAAATTCTCTAAAAAAGAACAGCATGAGCGTCTTGAAGGTCTTCTGGAGGAGTTCGGTCTGGTCAAGGTACGTAAAAATTTCGGGATAAGGCTTTCCGGCGGCGAGCGCCGCAGATGCGAAATAGCCAGAGCGCTGGCCATAAATCCCAAGTTTATACTTTTAGACGAGCCTTTTGCAGGCGTCGATCCCATTGCGGTCGAAGATATTCAGTCAATAGTAAAACGTTTGAAAGACAAAAATATCGGAGTGGTAATATCCGACCACAATGTCCATGAAACACTGGCCATAACCGACAGAGCGTATCTATTATACGAAGGAAATATTCTTAAAGCGGGAACACCGGAAGAACTTGCTTTCGACCCCGAAGTAAAGAGAAAATATTTAGGTGAAAATTTTGAACTGAGACGATAAAAAACACAAGTTAAAAATTATTTATTACTTTTGCGCATTAAATGCACTAATTTTTGAGTATGGTTAAGATTACTTTTCCCGACGGAACGATTAAAGAGTACAACAAAGGGATAACAGGACTGGAAATAGCACAGAGTATCAGTCCAAAACTTGCAGCCGAAGTCCTCTCGATAGGGGTTAACGGTCAAACACGGGATCTCACGCGCCCTATAGATGAAGATGCTGAAATTAAGCTCTATAAATGGGATGATGACGAAGGAAAACGGACATTCTGGCACTCTTCGTCGCATCTTATGGCCGAAGCTTTGGACGCTACATTTCCCGGAGTGAAGTTCGGGATAGGCCCGAGCATCGAAAACGGATTCTATTACGATGTCGATTTGGGCGAACACATTATCACGGAAGCGGATCTGAAAAAAATAGAAGACAAAATGCTGGAGTTTGCACGTGAAAAACAGCAGTATATCCGTCGCGATGTAAGCAAGCCCGAAGCGTGGAAAACATACACCGAAAAGGGCGACGAATATAAGGTTGAGCTGATTAACGATTTACAGGACGGGACAATAACATTTTATACCAACGGCCATTTCACCGATTTGTGTCGCGGGCCGCATCTGCCGAGTACCGAGCCGATTAAAGCAATCAAACTCACTGCAATCGCGGGCGCTTACTGGCGCGGCAACGAAAAAAACAAGATGCTTACCCGTATTTACGGTATCACATTCCCCAAGAAAAAACTTCTTGACGAGTATCTTGTGATGCTCGAAGAAGCAAAGAAACGGGATCATCGAAAAGTAGGCAAAGAGCTTGAACTGTTTACATTTTCTCACAAAGTAGGTCAGGGATTGCCCTTATGGTTGCCGAAAGGCGCTGCCCTGCGCGAACGGCTTGAAGTTTTTCTGCGAAATCTGCAAAAGAAAGGCGGATATTTGCAGGTTATAACCCCGCATATCGGACAGAAAGAACTGTATGTCACTTCCGGACATTATGCAAAGTACGGAGCGGATTCCTTTCAGCCGATTAAAACTCCGCAGGAAGGCGAAGAATTTCTCCTGAAACCGATGAACTGTCCTCATCACTGCGAAATATACCGTACAAAACCCCGCTCGTACAAAGATTTGCCTCTGCGTCTGGCGGAATTTGGCACCGTTTACCGTTACGAACAGAGCGGCGAACTGCACGGATTGACGAGAGTTAGAGGATTTACTCAGGACGATGCCCACATTTTCTGCCGTCCCGAACAGTTGAAGGAAGAATTCTGCAAGGTTATCGATATTGTCCTGTATATCTTTAAAATACTGAAATTTGAAGATTATACGGCACAGATATCCTTACGCGACCCCGATAACAGGGATAAATACATCGGCTCCGACGAGAACTGGGAAAAAGCTGAAAATGCAATAATTGAAGCAACGCATGAAAAAGGGCTGAAAACGATTGTCGAAAAAGGCGAAGCGGCTTTCTACGGCCCCAAACTTGATTTTATGGTCAAAGACGCTATCGGACGCAAATGGCAGCTGGGCACGATACAGGTAGATTACAATCTTCCGGAACGTTTCGACCTCGAATATGTCGGCGATGATGATAAACGTCACAGGCCGGTGATGATTCACCGGGCGCCGTTCGGGTCGATGGAACGGTTCGTGGCAGTCCTGATCGAACATACGGGAGGAAAATTTCCGCTTTGGCTCGTTCCCGAGCAGGCGGTTGTCCTTCCGGTAAGCGAAAAATATAATGAATATGCTAACAGAGTGATACAGTCACTCGACGAAAAAAATATCCGCTGTATTGTAGACGACAGAAATGAAACTGTCGGAAAACGTATCAGAGAAAATGAACTAAAACGTATACCTTATTTGTTAATAGTGGGAGAAAAGGAAGAGCAGGCAGAAACGCTTGCCGTACGACGTCAAGGCGAAGGTGATAAAGGGTTGTTCACTCATGACGGATTTGCAAGTTTGGTTATAAACGAAATAAACGAAGAATTAAAAGTCTGATGCTGTGTAAAAAATAATGAACATAAGGATATAATTTTCGTATGATTTAAAATTATTGAGTTATGGAAGAGAATAGTCGGAAAAGAATTGGAGAAAGAGTCAGAGAATTAAGGCTGATGAAAGGGTTGACCAAGCAGAAACTTGCAAGGCTGACAAATATTTCATCGGCAAGCGTTACACGCATGGAGGCCGGGCGTCATTCGGTAGGTATTGACACGCTGGCAAAAATCGCTGCGGTTTTGGATTCGTCTCTGGAAATCGTTGAAGACGGGATACTCAGAGTCGAAGACAGAATCTGGGATTCCGAGAGAGAAAGGATTCTGGTACAGCTGAAAAATATCAGAATCGAGAAAAATCTCAGGCAGCATAAGTTTGCCGATATGCTCGGGATAGCCTGCTGTAACATGTCGTTGATTGAATCTGCAAAACGCTCTACCGGCACCGAAATCGTTGCCCATATTGCGGAGCTGCTCAATTGCCGGCTGGAAATCGTAACAAATTACGAACGCAGGGCAATGACTGTCAAAAAGATTAAAAACAGCAGGGAACTGTCGCAGGAAGAGCTTGATTTCCTGAGACGGAATCACAAAAAGCCGATTTCTTTTCTGGGAGAAAAGCTCGAAAGATCGGAAATCGACATTAAGAGTAATTTGCAAAGGTTAAAACTCAGACTTAGAGAAGAAAATGGCGAGCAAACTGTAAGATGGGTTGAAAAAAGACTGGGTGAAAGTAAATTATAAAAAAATATTTATATGAGAAAAATACTTTTATTGACTGTGGCAACTGCGTGCATGTTGCTGGTTTCATGTACGGTGAAAGAATCAAAGTACAAATATGAAACCGTTGCGGGAGATCCGTTGAATGCAAGGATATATACTCTGGACAACGGATTGAAAGTCTATCTGTCGGTGAACAGGGACAGGCCGCGAATCCAGACATATATCGCTGTCCGGGTGGGCAGTAAAAACGATCCGGCCGAAACAACAGGCTTAGCTCATTATTTTGAACACCTGATGTTTAAGGGCAGTAAAAAATTCGGAACTTCCAACTATGAAGCCGAAAAACCGCTGCTCGACAAAATCGAGGAACTGTTTGAAGTCTACCGTAAAACTTCTGACGAAGACAGGCGTAAAGCCCTGTATGCTCAAATCGACAGCGTTTCGCAGGAAGCGGCCAAACTTGCCATTCCCAACGAATACGACAAACTGATGAGCAGCATCGGCTCGCAGGGTACGAACGCTTTTACTTCGTATGACGTCACTGCATACGTCGAAAATATTCCTTCGAATCAGATAGAAAACTGGGCGGAAGTCGAAGCAGACCGTTTTATCGATCCGGTCATCCGGCTGTTCCATACCGAACTCGAAACTGTGTACGAAGAATATAACATGAGCCAGACGAGGGATATACGAAAAGTGTTCGATACGGTTCTGGCGACTCTCTTTCCGCATCATCCCTACGGAACGCAGACAGTACTCGGAACGCAGGAGCACCTGAAAAATCCGTCGATAACGAACATAAAGAAATATTTCGATACTTATTATGTCCCTAATAATATGGCGATTTGTATGGCGGGCGATTTGGATCCCGACAGGACAATAGAAATAATCGACAAATATTTCGGTAAACTTGCAGGAAAGGAAGTCCCCAAACTGAAAACGGCGGCGGAACAGCCGATAACCGCGCCGGTTGTCAGGGAAGTTGTCGGTCTCGAAGCCGAAAATATCATGATTGCATACCGTATGCCCGGAGCAAATTCCAAAGATGCCGCCATTCTCGAATTTGTGGATTATATCCTTACGAACGGCGACGCCGGACTTATAGACCTGAATCTGGTTCAGAAACAGAAAATCCTGAGCGGGGGAAGTACCGCAGAACTGCTGTCGGACTACGGCATTTTCATTTTGATGGGAACTCCGAAAGAGGGACAGTCTCTGGATGAAGTACGCAATTTGCTGCTCGGACAAATCGACCTGCTGAAAAAGGGCGAGTTTGAAGACTGGCTGATGGAAGCGGTTATCAATAATTTCAGGCTGTCGAAATATTATCAGCAGCAGGAATCCGGCGCTGCCGCTTATATGTTTTTAAATTCGTTTGTCAATCAGCTTGAATGGGCGGATGTGGTCGGCATGATTGATTTCCAGTCCAAACTGACAAAACAGGATGTTATTGATTTCTGTAACAAATATTTTAATGACAATTATGCTGTTGTTTACAAAAGACAGGGTGTTCCCGAACAGAAGAAGATAGACAAGCCGCAGATTACCCCGATTCCGACCAACAGGGACAGCGAAAGCGCTTTCCTTGCGGAATATAAATCCCGCGAAGTGTCTTCCATCAAGCCTGTTTTTATTGATTACAGTACGGATTTGTCGAAACTGAAAGCCAAAAGCAACATCGAAATACTTTACAGGCAAAATACTGCCAATCCGCTGTTTTCAATTAATTATGTCTTTGAAATGGGCAATAACAGCGACAGACTGCTCGGAACGGCATTCGGTTATCTGGATTATCTCGGAACGTCAAAACACTCGGCAGAGGAAATCAAAAGCGAGTTCTACAAGATGGCATGTTCTTTCAACGTTTCTGCATCGAACGACCGTGTTTACGCTTCAATCAGCGGTTTAAGCGATAATTTCGAGAAAGCGCTCGAACTGCTCGAAGAACGTCTGGCCGATGCTGCGGTTGATGTGCAGGCATGGGAAAATATGGTTTCCGACATCCTGAAATCAAGGGTTGACGACAAGGCCGATCAGGGCGCTAATTTTTCGCGGTTAACAAGTTACGGCCGCTGGGGAGCTAAATCCGCCGTCACGAATATTCCTTCGGCCGAAGAACTGAAAGCGCTCAATCCTCAGGTTCTGGTTGATAAAATCAAGTCGCTTAAAAATTACGAACACAGGATACTTTACTATGGCCCGCTGTCAAAGGAACGTATTGTGGAAGTTATCAATCAAAAACATGCGGTTGCCGATAAACTGCTTCCCGTACCGGAAGCGGTTAAGTTTGTGGAACAGGAAACGAATGAAAATAAAGTGTTTCTGGCTCATTATGACGCCAAACAGATTTATCTCTCGATGATCTCGAAAGGCGAAACAGGCTACAACAAGGCAATCGAGCCTGACCGCCAACTGTATAACAGTTATTTCGGCGGCGGGATGAACGGTATTGTGTTTCAGGAAATGCGCGAAGCCCGCGGACTTGCTTACAGCGCCGGCGCTTCGTATTCGTCGCCGGGAAAACCCGACAGATCATACTATCTGACAACTACTATAGCTACGCAGACCGACAAACTTGCCGACGCCAATGCCGCTTTTATCGAAATACTGAACAATATGCCCGAATCGGAAAAAGCGTTCGGTCTGGCAAAGGAAAGCATACTGTCGAACATCCGTACGGGAAGGATACTGCGCGAGGCTGTGCTGTGGAACTATATCAACGCTCAGGAATTTGGCTATGACTACGATTCGCGGAAAGATGTCTTCGAAAAGGTGACGGATATGACTCTGGACAATGTGAAGGCATTTCAGGAGAAATATGTGAAAAACAGGTCTTATACGTACTGTATACTTGGAGATATTGCCGATATGGATATGAATTTCCTGAACAGTCTCGGGAAAGTCCGGAAATTGACGCAGGAGGAGATTTTCGGATATTGATTGAAATTAATTTAATGTTTTTATAATAATCGGATTTAATACAAAAAAATGGGTAAAAAAGCTGTAATTGTAGTAGATATGCTCAATGACTTTGTTACCGGATCGCTCGGCTGCGATCGCGGAAGGGCAATTGTTCCGGCAATAAAGAAGTTAGTGCATGCTGCTCGTGAAAATGGTGTATATGTCGTTTATTCAAACGACTGTCACATCAAAGACGTGGATGCCGAATTGAAACTCTGGGGTGACCATGCAATCAAAGGTACGTACGGAGCGGAAGTTATCGACGAACTGAAACCGGCGGAAATCGATTTTGTTGTGCCGAAAAGAAGGTACAGCGGATTTTTCCAGACCGATTTGCATCTGCTGCTCAGAGAACTTGGCGTAGATACTGTTATCGTAACGGGTCTCCATGCGCACATGTGCGTGCGACACACTTCGGCAGATGCATACTGCTGGGGCTTCAACATCGTTGTGCCAAAAGATGCTACCGACTCTTTTACGGAAGAGGATTACAACAACGGTATCAAATATCTGAAAGAGGTCTATGGTGCAGAAATTACAACAGTCGATGACCTGACTGCTTCTTTTACAAAAGAATGATCTGACAGGATATCGAAGAAAAATTGCGCTCGCGGCAACTGTGCCGCGAGCGCGTTTTTTTGTGCGGAGGAAACGGTCATCCTGCAGGAGAAACTGTTATACTTTATTAATTTTCCTTCACTAAGGGGGCTTTTGGGAAAAATAAGGGCTGTATGATATTTGCCCGTGCTACTAAGGGGGCTTTGGGGAAATAAGGGTTGCCTTTGCAATGACGAAAGGACTATTAATATGCCATTTACAAAAAGCGTCATTGTAAATACCCGTTTCGTACCGCAACTGAAAAGCTTATTTTTTTACCGCAAAGGCACAAAGGGCACAAAGGTTTCACAAAGAACTGTCGTGCGTCAGCCCTTTGTGCTTCTTTGTGCCTTTGCGGTAAAAAAATGATAAAAAGAGTGGTAAAAAAGAGATATGGCAGCGACGTAGCTGAAAGAAACGCTACGCAAAAAAGCAAAAAACAATAATAAGCAATCACAAAACCATAGTTTCGACGACCAAAAAATTAAAAAATTATTTGCTTACAATCAAAAAAAATCACTGCTTAAATCACTGTATTTTAACATACAAATCCCGTGAACAAAAAGAATCGGACATACTTTAACAAATTTTTTTACGTTTTGTTTGGTTTATATTAAAACAATGTTATATCTTTGCATCTGTTTATTTAAAATTTATTTAAAAGAATGTATTTATGATTTTTTTGAACTCTCATCGTTTACTCAGTGATTTTGGAAATAAAATCCAAATGAATCAGGTATTTTGCATACTTTGGCACGATATTTGCAGAGAGAGAGAGAGAGAGAGAGAGAGAGAGAGAGAGAGAGAGAGAGAGAGAGAGAGAGAGAGAGAGAGAGAGAGAGAGAGAGAGAGAGAGAAAGAAACAGACAGATAATATTAAAAAAAAACAAAACAACACGATATCA
>JAISPE010000285.1 GCA_031275145.1 Prevotellaceae bacterium
CATCGTTCATACTTCATCGTTCATACTTCATATAAAAAAACCTGACAGATTAATGGCTGTCAGGTTTTTTTATTATTTTCACCCGTTTGATATATAGTCGGAACTTCCTGATTGCCATCTTATTTTTTACACGTTTACACAATCTTTTTTTATATCGTCTCAAAAAAAATTCAAAAAACATTTGGAATTAAAAAAAATTCGTACCTTTGCAAGCCGTTTTATATGATTAATTTAGTATTAAAATAAAGAATAACAGCAATTTATGTTAACGATTCAACAGTTAGTAAGAAAAGGGCGTCGGAAATCGGAAAACAACAGCAAAGCTCCGGCATTAGACGCCAGTCCGCAGAGGCGGGGAGTTTGTGTGCGAGTGTACACCACCACGCCAAAAAAGCCCAATTCGGCTATGAGAAAGGTTGCCCGTGTGAGGCTGACCAATTTAAAAGAGGTGAATGCATATATCCCCGGCGAAGGGCACAATTTGCAGGAACACTCGATAGTATTAGTACGCGGAGGTCGTGTAAAAGACCTGCCGGGAGTTCGTTACCATCTGGTACGCGGAGCTCTGGACGCGTCCGGAGTGGAAGGGCGTAAACAGGGCCGTTCGCTGTACGGGACAAAACGTCCGAAAGCGACCGCTGCACCCGCAACTAAAAAGAAATAAATTAATAAAATTATAAAGAAATGAGAAAAACGAAGCCTAAAAAGAGGATTCTGCTTCCCGACCCAAAATACGGAGACGTGTTGGTGACACAGTTCGTTAATAATTTGATGTACGGGGGAAAGAAGAGTATTGCATATAACATATTTTACGATGCGTTGGATATGGTAGGCGAGAAGATGAAAGATTCTGAAAAGGCTCCTGTAGACATTTGGAAAAAAGCGCTTGAGAATATCACTCCTCAAGTGGAAATAAAAAGTCGCCGTATTGGCGGCGCGACCTTCCAGGTACCTACAGATGTCAGACCCGAGCGGAAGATTTCGTTGAGCATCAAGAACATGCTGTTATACGCCCGCAAACGTTCGGGGCGTTCAATGGCAGAAAAGCTGTGTGGTGAAATAATTTCGGCATACAACGAAGAAGGCGGCGCTTTCAAGCGCAAGGAAGACATGCATAAAATGGCCGAAGCGAACAAAGCCTTTGCACATTTCAGGGTATGATTTTAAACCTGGGAAAAGGAATATTTTAGAATGGCAAGAGATTTAAAATATACGAGAAATATCGGCATCATGGCGCATATTGATGCCGGAAAAACAACTACTTCGGAACGTATCCTGTTCTATACGGGGAAGACCCACCGTGTAGGTGAAGTACACGATGGAGCGGCAACAATGGACTGGATGGTACAGGAGCAGGAAAGGGGTATAACTATCACTTCTGCCGCTACAACCACATTCTGGACATACAGAGACAACACATACCATATCAATTTGATTGATACTCCGGGACATGTTGATTTCACAGTCGAAGTAGAACGTTCGTTGCGTGTGCTTGACGGGGCGGTGGCCACGTTTTGCGCAGTCGGCGGTGTAGAGCCGCAGTCGGAAACTGTCTGGCGACAGGCCGACAAATATAAAGTACCTCGTGTTGCATACGTAAACAAAATGGACAGGGTAGGCGCAGATTATTTTAATGTAATCAACGAAATGCGCGAAAAGTTAGGCGCAAATCCCGTACCTGTCGCATTACCGATTGGATACGAAGAAAAATTTGAAGGAATTGTAGATTTGATTTCCAAAAAAGCCATCATATTTTTCGATGACAAAACCGTACGCGACAACTTTGTTATCAAGGACGTCCCGGCGGATATGATTGACGAAGTCGAAGAATGGAGAGGAAAACTGATCGAATCCATCGCCGAATATAACGACGATTTACTGGAAAAGTTCTTTGACGATCCCGATACCATCACCGAAGACGAAATCATTGACACAATACGCAAAGCCACTATTGGAATGTCTATTACGCCGATGATGTGCGGTTCTTCGTTCAAAAACAAAGGCGTTCAGTATCTGTTGGATGCAATCATACGTTTCCTGCCGAGTCCTCTGGATAAAGGCGCTGTACAGGGATTGGATGATTCGGGAAATGAAGTAATACGCGAACCGTCTGTAAAAGAGCCGTTCTGCGGATTAGTCTTTAAAATCGCCACCGACCCGTACGTAGGACGTTTGGCGTTTGTCCGTGCATATTCCGGCAAACTCGACGCAGGTTCATATACTTACAACACCCGTTCGGACAGGAAAGAAAGAGTGGCGCGTCTGTATCAGATGCACTCCAACAAACAGAATCCCATTGAATTTGTCGAAGCGGGAGATATTTGTGCGGCCGTAGGTTTCAAAGACCTTCGCACAGGCGATACTGTTTGCGACGAAAAGCATCTTATCACCTTGGAATCAATGAGTTTCCCCGAGCCGGTTATAGGGTTGGCCGTAGAGCCGAAAACCCAAAAAGACCTTGACAAGCTGGGAATTGCGCTCAATAAACTTTCGGAGGAAGACCCCACGTTTACAGTGAAAACCGACGAAGACAGCGGGCAGACAATCATCAGCGGTATGGGCGAATTGCATTTGGAAATCATTGTTGACCGTCTGAAACGCGAATTTGGCGTGGAAATCAATCAGGGCGCTCCGCAAGTGAATTATAAAGAAGCGCTTACCGGAACCATCGAGCATCGCGAAGTATTCAAGAAGCAAACAGGCGGACGCGGTAAATTTGCCGATATAATCATATCAATAGGCCCAAGCGACGAAGGAGTTGTCGGTCTGCAATTTGTCGATCAGGTTAAGGGCGGAAATATCCCGAAAGAATTTATCCCTGCCGTAGAAAAAGGTTTTAAGGAAGCAATGGCTAACGGTCCTTTGGCAGGATATCCGGTTGAGAGCCTGAAAGTAGTGTTAAAAGACGGTTCGTTCCACCCTGTCGATTCCGACCAGTTATCGTTTGAAATATGCGCTCGCGCAGCTTTCAGACATGCTGCAATCAAGGCTAAACCCATACTGATGGAGCCGGTAATGTCGCTGGAAGTCGTTACCCCCGAAGAAAATATGGGCGACGTCATAGGCGACCTCAACAAGCGTCGCGGACACATCACGGGAATGGAATCGAAAGCCAATGCCCGTTCGGTGAAAGCGAAAGTCCCCCTCTCGGAACAGTTCGGGTATGTGACCGTACTCCGTACCATAACGTCGGGAAGAGCGACATCGACAATGGAATTTTCTCATTTTGCGGAAGTTCCTGCAAACTTGGCTAAAGAAGTCATAGAAAAGTCAAGCGGACGCAATAAAAACAGTTTACATGATGAATAAAACTTTAATAAAATGAGTCAAAAAATAAGAATAAAATTAAAATCGTACGATTACTCTCTGGTTGATAAATCGGCCGAAAAGATCGTAAAAACAGTCAAAGCTACCGGAGCAGTAGTGAGCGGACCGATTCCACTTCCTACTCAGACAAAGATTTTCACGGTGAACCGCGCTACCTTTGTGAACAAAAAGTCGCGCGAACAGTTCCAGTTGAATAATTATAAAAGGTTGCTCGATATCTACAGTTCCACTCCGAAAACGGTAGACGCTCTGATGCGTCTGGAATTGCCTTCGGGAGTGGAAGTAGAAATTAAAGTATAACAGCGCAGTAAA
>JAISPE010000343.1 GCA_031275145.1 Prevotellaceae bacterium
CACACGCATATCCTGCGGGAACGACTTTGTATGAAGTTTATAACGATATAAAACCGCAACTCTCATCGTCCGTGCTGGCAGCAACGGTAAACAATGAGCTGAAAGAGTTGTCGTATGAATTATACAACCCTAAAATAGTAGAATTTATAGATATAAGTTCTCCCGACGGAATGAGGACATACATACGTTCACTGACTTTTTTGCTTCAGGTTGCGGTGAAACAGATTTTGCCGAATCACAAACTTTCTGTACAGCATTCCGTATCCAAAGGTCTTTACTGTGAAATCACAAACGGAAAACAGGTTCTGGAAATATCCGAGATAAACGAACTTGAAACTTACATGAAAGATTTGATCGCAAAAGATTTAAAGTTTACAAAAACAAAAATGCCAACTTCCGAAGCGATTGAATTATTCCGTAACAGCGGATACAAAGAAAAAGCCCTGTTGCTGGAAACCAGGGAGAAATTTTTCACCTCGGTATACTGGCTGGACAATGTCCCCGACCATTTCTACGGACCTCTGGTACATTCGACAGGATGTCTGAAAAAATTCGGTTTAAGTACTTACTATCAGGGTATTTTACTGATGCTTCCCAAACCGGACAAACCCGACACTTTACAGGAATATGTTATACAGAATAAAATGCTGCAAATATTCCGCGAACATAAAGAGTGGAACGAGATATTAGGCTCTCAGTCAATCGGAAATATCAACAAAGACATACAGAGCGGGCGCGCTGCAAATCTGATTCAGATAGCCGAAGCTCTGCACGAAAAAAAATATGCCCGCATAGCCGATAAAATTGTAGAAAAAAAGTCGCAGATCGCTTTTATTTCAGGCCCTTCGTCAAGTGGAAAAACATCATCGGCAAAACGTATAGCCGTACAGTTGCAGGTGGCGAAAAAACGTCCGCATATTATCGAACTTGACAACTATTTTGTCGACCGGAAGGATACTCCGCGGGATGAAAACGGCGAATACGATTTCGAATCCCTTCATGCAATAGACATAGAACTGTTTAATACTCATTTGAACGACCTGCTCGAAGGCAGGGAGGTAAATATTCCCCGGTTTGATTTTATTTCGGGCGCTCGCAGGTTTTATGATAAGGATATTATCAAAATGAATGAAAACGACATACTTATTGTGGAAGGCATACACGGACTGAATCCCGGGCTAATAAATTCTGTCCCCGACAGCAAGATTTTCAGGATATACGCTTCGGCGCTTACTTCCGTGTCGGTGGACGAAAATAACAGAATCCCGACTACGGACAACCGGCTTGTCAGGCGAATAGTACGCGACGCCGCAACTCGCGGATATTCGGCCACCGATACAATCCGGCGCTGGCAAAGCGTACGCAGGGGCGAAGACCGGAATATCTTCCCGTATCAGGAAAACGCCGATATAATGTTCAATTCTTCACTGATATACGAGTTATGCGTACTCCGGAAATATGTCGAGCCTCTTTTGCGGAAAGTCCCGCCTTCCTGCCCGGAATATGTCGAAGCCCTGCGCTTACTGAAATTTATCGGATACTTTGAGAATATAGATTCCAAAGACGAGGAAACCATACCTCCGACTTCGGTTCTCAGGGAATTTATCGGGAAAAGCAGTTTCAGTTATTGATTTAATCCGGTTATCCAAAGTGACAAAACGTTCGCATAGAAAACCCTCGTCCGGATTACGGATGTTTTTAAGGGAATACTTCGGGTTTTTCAGTTCCGAAAGAACGGGTATCACCACTTTGACCCTTATATTGCTGTTTGTTATCATTCTTCCGCGATTTTTCCGTAACGATGAAATTTCTGTCGAAGATACAGACCGTTTGAAGAAAGAGATGGATATTTTTCTTGCCGAAATGGAAAGACAGTCCGTTAAACACAAACCGGATACAGTTTTTATCTTTGATCCCAATACTGTAGATTCCGCTTCGCTTGTACTGCTGGGTTTTTCGCCCTTGCAGGCTAAAAGCATTGTCAGTTACAGAAATAAAGGCGGCAGATTTTACAGTAAGGAAAGTTTCGGCAAATCGTATGTCGTATCGGAGGAGATGTTTGCACGTTTGTATTATCATATTGATATCAGGCAGGAAGCAGCCGGAAACAGACAAAAAGCGGATAAAGCGGATAAAGTCGGCAAACCCAAAGAAAACAGAGCAATTGCAGAAGTTAAAGAAAACAGAGAATCAAAAAATACCGTCAAAAAACCGTACACCGTAGAACTTAACAGTGCAAATTTCGATGAGTTACAGAAATTTCGCGGTATAGGAGAATATTATGCCAAAAAGATTATCGAATATCGCGACAAACTCGGCGGATTTTACAGCGCCGAGCAACTCATGGAAATCAGGGGAATAGATTCTGCGCGTTTTGACATGTTCCGCGACCAGATTCTTATTGATACGTCGCATATCAGATCTGTAAAAATAAATGCCGTAACGGAAAAAGAACTCGCTAAACATCCGTATATCAACAATTACATTGCAAAAGCCATAATCACATACCGGAAATTCAGGGGAAAAATAACTTCGGGCGACGAAATGCTCCGGGAAAAAGTGATTACCGAAAAACAGCTTGAAAAAATAGCCGCATATATCGAGTACTGACAGAATTTTTCCTTTTTTTGACAGAATTCTCCTTTTTTTGACAGAATTAACAAAATTTTCAAAATTAACAGATTTTGTAAATTATGAAAATTCTGTTAATTCTGTCAAAAGAATTCTGTCAAAAAAGAGATTCTGTCTACTTAAGTCCGCTGCGTACGAGCAAAGCCTCGATTGAGGGTTCCTGTTTGCGAAAGCGGATATACAGTTCCATCGGGTCTTGCGTACCTCCCCTGCTAAGGATATTGT
>JAISPE010000400.1 GCA_031275145.1 Prevotellaceae bacterium
AAAAAGCGGTAAAAAAGTGATATGGCAGTGACTAAAATTGCTTCATCGCTCACAAAAATACACCGGATACAGCTATAAATAAAAGTTATACCTAATCACAGGGATGATTGTCGAAAGAAGAAAATCCAAATTTCTGGGGACATACTTTGAATGAATTGCCGTCAATTTTGTTTAAAATCGCATCAGGTATAATACCGTTAAAATAGTTGTTATCAAGATGGAGAGTTATCAGTTCCAAATCTGCTAACTCCGCAGGAATTGTTCTCATAAAATTGTTATTTGATAAAATCAAATGCTTCAATTTGGTCAATGCCGTTATATTTTGAGAAAGCGTTTGTATTTTATTATTGTTCAGAGACAAATATTCCAGATTTGTCAAACCGAATATTTCAACGGCAATATTTGACAGGTTGCATGAATCCAGAGCTAAATATTCCAGATTGTGGAGATTTCTCAATTCGGGAGGAATAACGCTTTCTCCGCCCTCGTCGGGCAGATTATTGATGACAAGCTTTTTGAGACTGGAAAGATCACCGAGTTTTTTCGGTATTCTTCCGGTAAAATTCAGGTTTTCGGATAAAATCAATTCTTCCAGCGCACTGAGACTGCCAAGTTGCGGAGGAATATCTCCTGCGATAGATGTTCCCGAAATATTCAAATAGAGCAGATTAGACAGACCGGCTATTGAAGCGGGAATAGAACCCGTCACACCTTTTTCCGAAACAATAGAAAAAGTATCCAGCATGCTCAGGTTTCCAAGTCCGGAAATTAATTTCCCCGAAAGATTGTTGTTTTCCAGTTTTATTCCCGTAACGCGGTCATCTCTGATAACAACGCCATGCCAGTTTTCCAGATTTGAGATTTTCCATCCGGCATTCTTTGCCCATCCGTCGCCACCGGTCGAATCGTAGAACTTGACAAGCGCCATACTGTCATCTTTTCTAAGCATAGATCTTCCAAGAGATTTCTGGATAACTTTAACCGTTTTAATAACTGTTTTTTCCGGATTGCTTACCGAAATATATGCAATACGTTCATTATATGTGGAATTTCCCTCAACAGTTATTTCCACAGTGTCATTTCCGAATTTTCGCAATATGGATATTGCACACCAGTTTGGATCGGACGAAGAAACTTCCCACGAAGTATTTGAGCTGACATATATTTTTCGTGTCGATTCGACATTGTCAAGCTCAATAATTGACGGATTTACGTTCAAGTCGGGCGCAGCATTTTCGTTGTCACTGCAAGATGTCAGTACAGTAAAAACACAGACAATCAATAATATTTGTTTCATTTGACAATAATTTTAACTATGATACACCTATACAAAATTTCGTGCAATAGTACACAATAATTCGGATATTGCCAAAAAAAGTTAAGAGTTAAGAATTAAGAGTTAAGAGTGGCTGACGCAAGATGTGATTATAGATCAAACGGTCTTGCGTCAGCCATTCATAACTCTTAGCTCTTAACTCCCCCATTCCATACATTTCCAGACATTTTTAACCGTTTTAAATATGGATACGCTTCCGGTAGCGACCTTTAAACTGTATTTGTTGCCGAAATCTCTGGCGTCCGGCATGTCCAGAATATGAGGCGCAAAACGTATTATGCCGTTAGATGTGCAGATCAGCGCTGTTTCGTTGTCTGTTATGCTGTTTGCGAAGTTTTTCCACGAAGAAATTATACTCTCCACATCAACATTCCATCCTGCGGGAACAATTGCTTCGGTATTCCATAAACCGATAACCGCCCTGCCGTATTCCATTATCTCGCTGTCGCTGATGTTTCCTGGCAAATTATTGTCGTTTATATATTTCAGGCCGAGGCGATATCTCACCTGTTCTTCGGTTTTATTTTCGTCTTCTCCGTAGTCTATTTCCGTAAAATTGCTGTCGGGAATAACAGCTGTATTCAGTTTCATTTCGTTTATAATCAGATTTGCAGTCTGTACGGTTCTTTTCAGTGGAGCGGCAAAAACCCTGTCGGGAATGATATTTTTATTCAACAGATATTTTGCGGCGTTTCTGCTTTTAATTTCTTCGACCAGAGGGATGTCTGTTTTTGCTCCTACTCTTGTCGGAGTCTGTCCGGGAGCGAATGTGTTTCCATGCCTGACGATGATAAGTGTTTTTTCCATATTTTTCAGAATAAAGCGCCCGGCTGCAATCCTTTTACAATTTCAAGATGCGAGTATGCCAGCGGAGTTGCTTCCCTGCCGCGTGGAGTACGTTGCAGGAATCCCTCCTTGATTAAAAACGGCTCGTAAACTTCCTCGATTGTTCCCGCATCTTCGCCGACGGCTGTGGCAATAGTGTTTAGCCCGACCGGGCCTCCCCTGAACTTGTGTATGATTGTTGTAAGAATTTTGTTGTCCATGCTGTCGAGACCGCGTTTGTCGATATTCAGGGCATCCAGGGCATAGCGTGTTATTTCCAGATTTATCACACCCTGACCTTTTACCTGCGCAAAATCGCGGACACGCCGCAGGAGAGCATTGCAAATACGCGGAGTTCCCCTGCTTCTCAGGGCTATTTCGCTGGCTGCATTGTCGTCTATTTCAATATTGAGTATTTTCGACGCTCTTTTTATGATATGAAAAAGAGTGGCCGAGTCGTAGTATTCCAGATGACACTGAATCCCGAAACGCGCTCTCAAAGGACTTGTTAGCAGTCCACTGCGGGTAGTCGCTCCGACTAAGGTGAACGGGTTGAGATTTATCTGTATCGAACGTGCGCTCGGTCCCTTGTCCAGCAAAATATCTATGGTGAAATCTTCCATTGCCGAATACAGATATTCCTCGACAACAGGGCTTAGGCGATGTATTTCGTCAATAAACAGAACCTGTCCCGTTTCGAGATTGGTCAGCAGGCCTGCCAGATCGCCGGGTTTGTCGAGTACGGGTCCCGAAGTTGTTTTCATCGCAACACCGAGTTCGTTGCTGATGATTCCGGCTATTGTAGTCTTTCCCAGACCCGGAGGGCCGTGAAGCAGAACATGGTCGAGACTTTCTTTCCGCATAAGAGCCGCTTTGACAAACACTTTCAGATTTTCGATAATCTTGTCCTGTCCGCTAAATTCGCCGAAATCCTGAGGCCGTATTTTATTCTCGAAATCGGGATTCGACTGTTCTTTTTCCTTTCGGGGGTCAAATTTGTCCATAATATGCAATCATGTCTTCTATTTCAGAAAAACTGTTTTCTTTTTTAAACCAAAATGTTTTGAATCCCAATGTTTTTCCGGCGACGATATTTGCCTCGCTGTCGTCGATAAACAGTGTTTCCGCCGGATTGATTTCCGATAATTTGATCATTAGATTGAAAATCTCAAAGTCAGGTTTCAGACAGCCTAATTTGTATGACAGATACAGCCCGTCGAAATAACAGTTTATGGGCTTTCCGGCAGACGAAAATTTCTCCGACATCGCCCAGCTCATAATTATATCATTTGTATTGCTTAACAGCAACACTTTATATGTTTTCCGAAGATCGGATATATAATCAAGCCTTTTCTGATCAATGGGCATGAGGAAATTTGTCCATCCCTGATCAATATCTTTGCTGTCAATATTTTTCCCCGTCAATCTGCATATTTCCCTGTAAAAATCTTCTCTCGACATACTCCCGTCTTCAATTTTACGGAACAGACCTTTTTGCCTGTACGGGTCGAGGAGTTCTTCGATATTGTCAATTCCGATTTCCTTAAACTTGTTTATGGCAGCAGGCTTGTCCAGATCTGCTATCACTCCTCCAAAATCGAATACGATATTTTTTATTCCACTCATTTAACTTTCAACTTTAAATTATCCATCACATTTTTAATTTTTTCCACAGATATTTGTCCGGAGGCAAGCGGTTTGTCGTCGGAAGCGGCAGCGTAGGTGTACGGAGCTCCCAGAAAGACGCAGGCAACTCTGGTAATCAGTCCAGCTTCGCCCATGGCAAAGGCGACTAAGTTTGTGTCCCGATATTTATCGTATAACGACAGCGCTCTCGCCGCATCGGATTTGCTTTTTGCTGTCGTAACGAGTTTAACAATATCCGCGCCCTGTCTTTTACAGGTCTCGACAATGCTGCACATTTCCGGCAGCGGAGGCGTCTCTTCAAAATTGTGATACGAAACGATTAGCTTACACCCGTTTATTGCGGCCTGCTCTGCTACGGTATTCCTGAAATCCTCATCCGACTCCGTTTCGACGTCTACAAAAGCCGCTCCCGCACGAATTGCTTCGACAAGCCGTTCCATGCGTTCGTGCCTATCATAAAAACCTTCCCGGCACGTCGCAACAAGCCGTTTGCCCGAAGAAAATACCGATCTGATTTCGGCGCCTGTAATACGGGATATATCCAGCCTTATCTCGGCAAAACTCACTTTTTCCAAAACCGCAAGTACACCGCTATAAGACTGTTCCCCAATGGATACACAAACAGAATTTTTATCAATCATGATTGCAAAATTACTATAAAAAACAAAATGACGGGTAAAAACAAGCGATTCGTTCTACCCGGAGTACAACGGCGGTAAAAAATTAGGGATGGAAAATAAACAGGCGAATAACAAAAGCAACATGTTCCGTTATAGTAATAACACGGGTCACGTTATAATAATAACACGGGTCACGTTATAATAATAACACGGGTCACGTTATAGTAATAACACGGGTCACGTTATAGTAATAACACGGTTATTTACGAAACCGTTTCGTTTTTTAAATCTATCCTGCCGGAAATTATGCATTAAAAGGCAATTTTAGTTGCTTATGAAAGGTCGTTTTGTTATTTTGAATTAGGTGAAAATGAGGTTTTGTCTATGTCTTATATAACAGAATTTACAAATCCGTTAATTCTGCAAATTCTGTTAATTGACTTCGTCGAACTAAAGTTTCTGTCAAAAAAAGGGATTCTGTCGCAAACTTTACAGGTCGAAACCGCAATATGACAGATTAAAACTCTTGTTGCATATCGGGAAATCCGAAATATCCTGGTTTCTGACCGCCAGCGCCAGCCCGAACCAATTATGCAGCGAAGGATCTTTTATTTTGTAGAAAGATATTTCTCCGGACGTACCGGTTATGATACTGTGACATACTTCGCCGCGCCATCCTTCCGTCAGGGAAAAACACAGTTGATCCGG
>JAISPE010000404.1 GCA_031275145.1 Prevotellaceae bacterium
TGTTAAGAAAAAAATAAAAAAATATTTCAAAAATATTTTGGCGGAATAAATTAATTGTATAATTTTATCGGTGTTTTTATCTTAAAGGTTAATAGCGATTATGGAGACAGTTACAATAACATTCAATGAATTAAGAAGGATTAAAGATGCCCTTCCACATGGCAGTATTCACAAGATTGCGGCATTATTAGATGTCAGCGTGGAAACAGTAAGAAACTATTTTGGCGGCGAAAACTTCGATCGAGGCAAAGCTATCGGAATACATTACGAGAAGGGGCCGGAAGGAGGAATCGTGACATTTGACGATTCCACTATTCTGAATTTAGCCAAAAAAATTCTTGATGAACACAAATTGGAGTATTAAAAAATTGTAAACAGAAAAAGTGAACAATGCCATTTGCGCATTTGTTCACAATTCTGTGATTAAAAACAAAAAAAAATTAAATGGCATTAGAAGTAAATAGAGCTAATTATGACGAGGTTATCAATTCAGAGAAACCCGTGGTTCTTGATTTTTGGGCAACATGGTGTGGTCCGTGCAGACTTATAGCCCCGTATATTGACGAGATTGCCAGAGAATATGAAGGCAAAGCAATTGTAGGTAAAGTCAATATAGAAGACGACAACGATGATTTGGCAAACAGGTACGGAGTGAAAAATATTCCGACTGTTCTGTTTATCAAAGACGGAAAGGTGCTGGATAAACAGGTGGGCGCGGCAGGTAAAGATGTCTTCGTTCAGAAACTGAAGGCATTATTGTAGTTCGCCGCATAATGAAGCGGGCGATGCCTGTTTTCATATACTGTTCACTTTATTGTGCCGGTCATTGAAGGCAAAGTTTTGAGGGGAAAGATATTTTCTGTTTATAACGGTTTAAGAGTTTGAGTATGGAAGATATAAAGACATTGACAGAACAGTTTATACGTTACATGCAGACGGAAAAAAGGGCTTCGGAACATACGTTACGGGCGTATAAAAATGATATTTCCGATTTCTTCGACTGTATTTGCGACGAAGGGTGTGTTATTGACATTAATGAAGTAACAACCCTGGTTGTCAGACGATGGATTTCCGAAATGATAAAGAACGGAATAACTCCGCGTACGGTAAACCGTAAAATTGCGGCGCTGAGTTCTTTTTTCAAGTATCTGATGAGAAAAAAGACAGTGACAAAAAATCCCGCAAGCGGAATCGCGAAACCGAAAACGGCAAAAAAACTTCCGTCATTTATAACCGAGGAGAAACTTTCTGCCGTTCTGGACTCTTCAGTCAATTTCAACGATTATGCTTCGTACAGAGATTATGTGATTCTGGAAACATTCTATGCCACAGGGATGAGAATCTCCGAACTTGCGAAGCTGAAACACAGTGATGTAGATTTCTATCTGAAACAAATCAGGGTGTCAGGCAAACGTAACAAAGAACGTATTATCCCTATGACAGAAAATATCAGGCAGATACTGGAAGAATACATATCCAGAAAACAGGCGATTTTTCCGAATCCGGAAAGTAATCATCTCTTTTTTACATCCAAAGGGAAACAGATATCGATAAAGTCAATATATTTGGGAGTAAAAAGGAGTTTACGTACGGGCGGAGTAACAGGCAAGTCAAATCCTCATGTTTTGCGACATACGTTCGCAACACATATCTTAAACAACGGAGCGGATTTGAACAGCGTGAAAGAAATATTAGGGCATGCAAATCTGACGGCAACGCAGATATACACGCACAATACTTTTGAAAAGTTAAAATTTATTCATAATAAGGCGCATCCACGCGCTTAAGGTTAAACAATTAAAAGAGTGAAGCCATGAACTTAAATGTACAATCCATCAAATTTGATGCAGACAGAAAACTCATTGAGTTTATTGAAAAAAAGGTTTCCAAACTGGAGAAATTCTTCGAGGGAATCGTTGGTGCAGACGTTTATCTCAGATTAGACAGTCAGCCTGTTGAAAACAAAAAAGTAGAAATTCGGCTTAAAATACCCGGCTACGATATATTCGCAGAACGGGAATCGAAAAGTTTCGAGGAATCTACGGACTTATGTATCGATGCGCTTAAAACACAGCTTACAAAAGCGAAAGAAAAAATGAGAGCGTAAATTTTAAAAATTCAATAAACAGTAAAATCCCCCGCAAGATTTTCTTTTGGGGGATTTTTATTTGTGTGCCAGGCGACGGGTCGTTACTGTGCGTAAAAACGCCCTCTCGTCCTCTCGCTCGTCGTCGTCTCCAGACCTCTCGCTCGACTTGCTTTTAGCTGCGACGTAGCGAAGACGCTGAGGGAAGCCACTGCGACGCCCGTCGCAATTTACGTATATTTTAATTGCTAATTGCTTTAATCTTTGGATGCATTGACTTCGTCGAACTAAAGTTTCCTAACGGAATGTTTTTGTTACAGCCTTTTATACTTTAAATTGACGGCATTTCTTAAATTGACGACATTGAGCTAAAGCATACGGCAGGGGTGGCATCGGGAACAGTTATTTATTTTTTTGAATTAAACCCGTTTAATGGGGTACTCATTAACTGTTCTGATGTTTTTAAAACGGCTGATTGCGTCAGCAATAAATCGTAAATCTAAAATCGTAAACCGTAAATTTAAAACCGCTTAACCGGATTTGAGCGCTGTCCGGCAACCCTCTGTTTTTTACTTTCAATTATTTCATATAATTTTGTCCCATAATCAAAAAAGTAAAATGATGAACAGGAATATTTCTTTTTTAGTGTTATCAGTTTATATGACAGTGACGGCATGCAGTCAGTCGAGCGACAGGTTCGAAGCAATAGAATTGCAGTGCGAATATCAGACAGAGCCGGTGGGTATCGGAGTATCGGCGCCCCGTTTCGGATGGACAGTATTCGATCCCGCGTATACTGAGGGACAGTCTCAAACCGCTTACAATATTCTGGTTGCGAGCAGTCCCGACATTTTGACGGAGGCCGAAGCCGACGTATGGAACAGCGGCAGGGTAAATTCTTCGCAGTCGGTTTTAGTCCCTTTCGAGGGGAAAAAACTGAAGTCGAGCTCCGCCTATTTCTGGAAAGTACGGATTTACGACAAAGACGGGAATCCTTCGGAATGGAGTATCCCGGCGCGTTTTGTAACCGGCATTCTCGATTCGGCCGAATGGAAGGCCGCGGCATGGATACGTCATCCCGACGCTCCGCGGGTGAAGCATATCTGGTTTCGCAAAAATCTGCATCTGGATACAAATCCCGAATCGGTTTTCATACATGTGGCTTCGCTCGGATACCACGAACTGTATATCAACGGGGAAAAAGCCGACGACCGTATACTTGCCCCCGCGCTTACGAATTTCGACAAACGGCTTTTCTACGTTACCTACGACATCTCGCAACTCTTGGACAGTGGCGACAACACTGTCGGCATCTGGTATGCGTCGGGATGGGCAAGCTACGACTGTTTTTCGCGAACGCCGTCAATGCGTGTGCTTCTCGACGGAAAGGATGCCGCCGGCAAAACGGTTACGCTCTTTTCCGATTCCACATGGCGCTGTGCCGTCAGCAACAGCGAAGATACGCGCGAGGTCCGCACCTATAACGATAACGGAAGCGAAATCGTAGACGCCCGCGCCTTCATTCCGGACTGGAACAGCGTCGCTTTCGACGACAGCAAATGGACCTTTGCCGCAGTTACAGCGGATAACGGTCAGGTCGAACTCGCAGCGCATGACATAGATCTTTCGCGGATTATCGAAATGCTGCCGGCGCAGAACATCGCAGACGCGGGCGACGGCATTTACAAAATTGACTTCGGCCAAAACTTTACAGGATGGCTGAACATCCGTTTCGAAGGACTTTCGGCAGGCGACACCGTAGTCATCGGATCGGCAGACGACGGGGAATCATTTGACGACTTCAACATTCGCAATATCTTCATATCGTCGGGCAAAGACGGCGAAACGTTCTCAAACCGCTTTAATTACATATCGGGAAGATATGCAAATATAAAAGGCCTGCGCAAAGCTCCGAAAACCGATGACGTTACGGCTTATGCCGTCAGTACCGACATGAGACGTACGGGTAAATTCCATTCGTCGAGCGAACTGTTTAACCGGATATACGAGACCGACCTGTGGACTTTTCTTGCCAATACTACCGAGGGATACACTTCGGACTGTCCGCACCGCGAACGCTGCGGATACGGCGAAACCGCTACCGCCACATCGTGGGGCATAGGATTGCAGAATTACGACGCCGGAGCATTTTACCGGAACGTCGTACGCAACTGGCGTGATGTTCAGCTGCCCGACGGCTGGGGACGTCACACCGCGCCACAACCGAACGATTATCACTGGGGCGGAGCAATGTGGAGCAGCGCGGGTCTGAACGTGGCATGGGAACACTATCTGCACTATGGCGACCTGCAAATACTTGAACTGATTTATCCCACCGCCAGACGCTGGCTCGAATTTCTGCACGCAAACGTCAGCGATGGGATACTGAGAAAGTATCGCAAACACGACGGACAGTTTCTTGGCGACTGGCTTGCTCCCAATTCCCGAAGCGAATTCGGCTCAAGCGTTCAGGCGCTGTATTTCAACAATTGCGTCTATGCCATGAATCTCGAAACGTTTGTGAAAATCGCCGGCCTGCTAAACAGACCGGACGACGCCGCGCTGTATGGCAGACGTCTGGCAGACCTGCGTCCCGCTATCCGCTCAAGGTTCTACGATTCGATTTCCGGTACTTATTCCGACGGCACTCAGGTACAGCAGGCGTTCGCAGTGATTGCCGGACTGGCAAAAGGAGACGAATTGACGCAGATAGAGAATTACATCAGTAACGATATGCGCAATAAACATCCGTATTTCGACATGGGCAGCTCGGGACTGTCCGTACTGATACCTTATCTGACGGAACGCCCGCAAATGGCAGAACTTACGGCAACGATTCTAAGCAAAACCGCTTTCCCGGGTTACGGTTACTTTATCGAACAGGGCGAAAGTACATGGCCGGAGGACTGGAAGATTGACGTGCCGAGCAAAATCCATACCTGCTATACCGGTATCGCGGGATGGTTCACGAAAGGACTTTGCGGTATCCGGCCCGATGAAAACTGTCCGGGATACAAACATTTTATCATTAAGCCTTTCATTGTTTCCGCAGTTGATTTTGCCGAAGCATCGACAGGCTCTCCGTACGGCGAAATCGTCAGCCGCTGGGAACGCAGGGACAGCAGGATAATACTGTCGGTAACAATACCGCCCAACACTTCGGCAACGGTGTATATCCCGTCGCAGTCCGGACAGATCACCATAAACGGCAAACCGCTGAAAAATATCGAAGGCCTTACGCTGAAAAATGCGGAAAACGGCTATGTCGCGGTCGAAACTGTTTCCGGAAAATATCAGTTCGTTTCGGAATGACGGGTACTTTACGGTTAAAAAATATCGGTTGTTTCGGAAAAAACATTACCTTTGCATCTGTTTTTTGAACTTTTATTTATACAGGATAAAAATGTTGTTACAATTTATTGTGAATGGACTGATCACAGGCGTGATATACAGTTTGGCCGCTATCGGATTTGCACTGGTATATAATACCACACGAATTTTCCATATTGCAGCAGCGGCATTGTATGTGGCAGCGGCTTACTTCTTTTATTTCGCTTTTCACACACTGTCTTTACCTTTATGGCTGTCGGCGGTTATTGCTTTAATATGCACTGCACTGTTAAGTGTTTTGTGCGAATGGTCAGTCTATCGTCCCCTGTACAACAAAAAATCTTCTCTGAATGTAGTGATGATTAGTTCTATCGGTGTCATGACCATATTAATTTTAATGTAATTGCACTGATTTTCGGAAATGAGACAAAAGTCCTGGACAACAGTATACAGCGAGTATTCACACATAACGATATAATCATAACCGGTCCGCAACTGTGGCAACTGGTTTTAGGTATGTCGGCAATAACAGTTTTCATGCTGTTCCTGAAATTTTCACGATTCGGCTTGAAAGCAAGGGCATTGAGCAACAACGATACCTTGATTTCAGGTAATGGGATTCAATATTACGTCTACCCGCCTGTTTGTTTTTGCGTTGAGCGGAATTTTCCTGGCTTTGGGAAGTTGCCTGACTGCGTATGACATCGGAATGGATCCGCATGTGGGAATGTCATTGCTGATTAATGCAATGGTAGCGATGATTATCGGAGGGACAGGCCGTTTCGAGGCTTGCGTCATTGGAGGCGTTTCGCTGGGTATATTGCAGGCGCTGGTGGTTTATCAGTTCTCGGCTAACTGGCAAAACGCAATTACATTCTTGATGTTGCTGCTATTTTTGTTTTTTCGCCCGCAGGGAATTATCGGTTATAAAAAAAGGATGGTGTAAATGGAATATATCCTACATATCGTCATAATGTTAAATATCTACATCTTATTGGTGTTGAGCGCCAATCTGCCCGTCGGGCTGGCCAATCTGCTTTCCATTTGCCAGGCTGCATTTTACGGCATTGGCGCCTATTTCAGCGCTTATTTTCTGATGCGGTTTCAGTTACCGTTTATTGCTGTGGCGTTAATCGTGATGACACTTACCGGATTGTGCAGTCTGGTTGTATCTTTTGCTCCCGTCAAACTGAAAGGCGACTATTTTGTATTGGCAACACTGGCTTTCCAGATGATTGTCTTTACCGTACTGTATAATTGGACGGATGTAACGCGAGGTCCATACGGCATTCCGGGCATACCCTCCGTAAAATTGTTCGGAATCATGAGTATTTCAGGAATATACGGATATTTTATTCTGACAGCTGTTCTTTCCGGATCAGTTATCCTGCTTTTCCGAAAATTGAAATTCTCTCCTTACGGACGGGTATTGACCGCTATACGCAGCGACGAATTGTCGGTATCTGCTTTGGGCAGGAATCCTGTACATTTCAAAACATGGGCATTCTTTATTTCTGCCGGATTTTCCGGTCTGGCAGGATTGATTTATGCTTCTTACATCAGTTATATCGACCCGACAAGTTTTACTCTCGATGAGAGTATTTTTATTCTCACCGCTTTGTTTATCGGAGGAATAGGAAATGTAAAAGGACCCGTACTGGGAGCGCTTTTTGTGGTAGTAACTCCCGAAATCCTGCGTTTCGTGGGCTTGCCTGACGCCGTTGCCGCTAACTTGCGGCAAATCATTTACGGATTAACCCTTGTATTAATCATGTACCTGCGTCCGCAAGGACTGTGGGGTAAAATAACGCTGAAATGATACTGGAATTACAGAATATAACCCTCAATTTCAGTGGAAGCAAAGATTCGTTCAGAATCCTGGACGGATTGAACTTTTCGGTAGAAAAAGGCAGGATTACTGCACTGATCGGTGGAAACGGAAGCGGGAAAACAACTCTTTTCAATATCATATCCGGTTTTCAGGAAGGTTTTACGGGAAACATACTTTTCAACGGTAAACCTCTGCATGCTCTTTCGCCAGCTAAAATTGCACAGCGGGGAATCGGACGTTTGTTTCAGGGAAAACCTTTATTTCAGGATTTGAATCTTCTGGATAATATGAAACTTGCTTCCGGCGACAGTTCGGGCGAATCGCCTTTTTCCTATTTGATTAACAGAAAAAAAA
Organism: Prevotellaceae bacterium; assembly: GCA_031275145.1. Taxonomy (GTDB): domain Bacteria; phylum Bacteroidota; class Bacteroidia; order Bacteroidales; family UBA932; genus JAIRLF01. The sequence goes on from JAISPE010000404.1 coordinate 7,602, forward strand.
TCGATGCAGGGGAACAGGAAAAAGAACGGCAAGCCATCGACATACTAAACAGTCTCTTTGGAGCGGACAACAAATATACAAAGATGCTGCACAATATGGGTTCGGAATTTTCGTATGGAGAGCAACGCTTGATTTCGTTAGCCCGTCTGTTTATGGGCAATTATTCGCTGCTGCTGCTGGATGAACCGACAGCCGGAGTAAATCCCGTATATATCAATACGATCAGACAAATTATCTTGCGGATGATTGCCGACGGAAAAACAACCGTATTGCTAATAGAACACAACATGCCGTTTGTACGCGACATTGCCGACCGGTGCGCCTACCTTGCCGACGGACGCATCCAGCATCAGGGAACGCCCTGTGAAGTGCTGGATAACCGGGAAGTAAAAAACAGTTATTTGGGAATATTATGATACTTCAAATCAAAAATTTAACAGGAGGCTATACAAAAGACCACGATATACTGCAAGGCGTCAGTCTGGAGATTGCAAAAGGGGATTCCGTGGGCATTATCGGGTTGAACGGTAGCGGTAAATCTTCGTTTGCCAAAGCGATTCTCAATATCCTGCCTTACCGGCAGGGCGAGATACTGTTCAATGGCGTGGATGTTTCAAAAAAATCTACGCGGGAACTGTCGGAGTTGGGAATTGCGCTGTTTATGCAGGGCGGCAGTGTTTTCGACGAATTGTCGGTACGGGATAATTTATTGATTTCTGCAAACAATAAAAAAGAGATTGATTATATCAGAAAATATTTTATATCTTTGCGACTTGATACGAATGAGTCATTGAAAATGAAAGCAGACAAGTTAAGCGGAGGTGAAAGGAATCAGTTAGTGCTGGCAATGTGCATGTTAAAAAAGCCCTCTTTGCTGATTCTCGACGAGCCAAGCGCCGGATTATCCCCTAATGCGGTAAATTCAATGTATCAAACATTGAATCTGTTACGCGAAAAAGAAAAACTGACGACGATTTTGATTGAACAAAATGTGACTCGTGCAGTAGAGTTTTGCTCTTCGGTGAATATGCTGAGGAATGGGAAGATTATGCCTGTAACTGCAATTGCTGCCGTAATGTCGCGTAACATGAGTCATAATTTGGGCAGCCACACGCTTTCCGGTGTAAAATATCAGTCTGAAGATAAATCACTCTTACTAAAAGAAATAAAAAAAATAATGTTTAATAATTAAATAAATGTAGTGTCGTGTCACTCTTTAAATGTTGGATAAAGTCTGCGTAATTTTATCCTCGCATCTTCTGTCGTAAATTGCCAATTTATTTTAGCCTCCATATTGTTTCTTGCATTTTCCCATG
>JAISPE010000063.1 GCA_031275145.1 Prevotellaceae bacterium
ATGAAAGCAGTTATTTTAGCAGGAGGTTTAGGCACCCGGTTATCCGAAGAGACGGTTTTGAAACCCAAACCCATGGTCGAAATCGGCGGGATGCCGATTCTCTGGCATATCATGAAAATATATTCGGCATATGGATACAATGATTTCATTGTTTGTCTGGGATATAAAGGATATGTTATAAAAGAATATTTTGCGAACTATTTTTTGCATCAGTCGGATGTTACCATTGATCTGAAAAATAATTCGACAACCGTACATAATAACCATGCCGAGCCGTGGACAATATCTCTGGTCGATACCGGAATTGATACAATGACCGGAGGACGTATAAAAAGAGTCCGTTCATATATTGGAGACGAGCCTTTTATGCTTACTTACGGAGACGGGGTCAGCAATGTTGACATTAACAGACTGGTTGAATTTCACAGGAATAATAAAAAATACTGTACTGTTACGGCAGTACAGCCCTCGGGCAGATTCGGAGCGTTGAATTTTGAAGATAACGGACTTGTTTCCTCGTTCGAGGAAAAACCGCATGGAGACGGAGCATGGATTAACGGAGGTTTTTTTGTCTGCGAACCGCAAGTGTTTGATTATATTGACGGCGATTCGACGGTATGGGAACGCAAACCGATGGAAAATCTGACGAAAGACCGGCAAATGACAGCGTTTAAACATGCCGGTTTCTGGCGTCCGATGGATACTCTGCGGGATAAAAACGAACTGGAAGAGGCATGGATACAGGACAAAGCGAAATGGAAAATATGGTAGATTCAAATCTGTATAAAGGCCGGAAAGTTTTTGTTACCGGACATACCGGATTCAAAGGCTCGTGGCTGTGTCTGTTATTGCACGAATTAGGGGCCGAAGTGTTCGGATATGCCTTAAATCCGCCGACAAATCCTTCATTATACGAAATTGCAAAAGTCGATGAACTTGTAACTTCCCATATCGCCGACGTAAGAGATTACGACACACTGTACAGTGTAATATCGGCTGTACAGCCTGATACTGTTTTTCATCTGGCAGCCCAACCGTTAGTGCGCGATTCTTACAAAAATCCGGTTGATACTTATGCTGTTAATGTAATGGGTACGGTCAATTTGCTGGAAGCTGTCCGTCATACCGGATCGGTGAGAGCCGCAGTGAATGTTACTACCGATAAATGTTACGAAAACAGGGAGTGGCTGTGGGGATACCGGGAAAATGAGCCGATGGGGGGATATGATCCATACTCGAACAGTAAGGGCTGTTCCGAACTTGTAACTTCGGCTTTTCGCCGTTCGTTTTTTAATCCGGCAGATTACGGAAAGACCCACCGGGTGGCGCTGGCGTCGGCGCGTGCGGGAAACGTTATCGGTGGAGGAGACTGGGCGGAAGACCGTTTGATTCCCGATTTTATCCGCGCTATCGGGAACAGAGAAAAGGTGAAAATCCGCAGTCCGCACGCTGTCAGACCCTGGCAACATGTTTTAGAGCCACTGTCGGGATATCTGATGCTGGGCGCTAAATTATTGACAGACGGATGCAAATATGCCGAAGGATGGAATTTCGGTCCCGACGATTCGGACACACAACCGGTGGAATGGATTATTGACCGGATATGTACATTATGGGGTGATAATGCTTCTTATGAAACAGATACAAACCCGCAGCCACATGAAGCCACTTATCTGAAACTGGACTGTTCGAAGGCAAAAACACGATTGGGATGGTATCCGAAATGGAACATTGACACAGCAATTAAGCGTATCGTGGAATGGACCAAAGCCTGCAATCAGGGTGAAGACATGCGTTCATTCTGCAAAAAACAGATTCGGGAATATTTTTCATAGAGAATTATAAAAGAATGGATATAAAAAGTTTACGACAGGAAATTATTTCAAAAACAATAGAGTACCGGCAACTTAAATTTGCTCAAAAAGAGTTTGTTCCCGGCAAGACGCGTATAAATTATGCCGGAAGGGTTTTCGACGAAAAAGAACTGGTGAACGCTGTTGATGCATCTCTTGATTTCTGGCTTACGGAAGGCCGTTTTTCGGAAGAATTTTCCGAAAAAATAGCTGATTTTTTAGGCGTTGAACATGTTCTGCTGACCAATTCGGGATCGTCTGCCAATTTGCTGGCTTTTGCGGCTTTGACTTCCGAAAAGTTAGGCGGCAGACGTCTGAACGCCGGCGACGAAGTGATAGCGGTAGCCGCAGGATTTCCGGCAACGGTTACTCCGATTGTACAGTACGGACTGATTCCCGTATTTGTCGATGTGGATATTCCCACGTATAATATTGATGTCAGGCAGTTGAAACAGGCAATATCTCCCAGAACAAAATGTATTTTTCTGGCGCATACACTGGGTAATCCGTTTGATTTGGACACAGTAATGGAACTGGCGGAAAAACATAATCTTTGGGTAATCGAAGATAATTGCGATGCGTTTGGAAGCCGGTACAGGGGAAAATATACAGGTACGTTCGGACATCTTTCGACGGTTTCATTCTATCCCGCTCACCACATTACCACCGGCGAAGGAGGCGCGATTGTTACAAACGATTCTCAATTAGCCAGACTGGTAAGGGCTTTCCGCGACTGGGGACGCGACTGCTATTGCGCCGGAGGTGAAAACAATACCTGCGGGAAACGTTTTTCGCAAATATTCGGAAAACTGCCTTTGGGTTATGACCACAAATATGTCTATTCCGAGATTGGATATAATTTAAAGATGACCGACTGGCAGGCGGCAATAGGTTCCGCCCAGATCGACAAACTGCCTTCGTTCTGCGAACAGCGAAAGGCTAATTTCCGGAAACATAAAGCAATATTGTCGAAATATCCGCAATACTTTATTTTGCCGGAGGCGACGGAAAATGCAGACCCGGCATGGTTCAGTTTTATCGTTACGCTGAAAGACGGGATTCCTTTTTCCCGCGACGAACTTACGGCATATCTGAATAACAGGTTAATCGAAACACGGAATCTCTTTGCGGGAAATATCACAAAACAGCCGGCATTTGTCAACAGAAATTTCCGGATTGCAGGGCAGTTGACCAATACGGATAAAATCATGAACGATACGTTTTTTCTTGGAACGTATCCCGGATTGACCGACGAAATGTTTGAGTATATAGAAAACGTTTTTAGCGAGTTTCTGACATTTTGACAGAATTTCTTTTTTGACATAATTAACATAATTTTCAAAATTTACAAATCTGTTAATTGACTTCGTCGAGCTAAAGGTTCTGTCAAAAGAAGATGGAAGGATTATTTCGTTTAAAATCCGTAAAATAGAAACAAAATTCATTCTATAAAAATATAGATTGTATCTTTGTGCTGTAAATGATAAATGATAAAAAACATGTACGAAGATTATTTAGTGTTCGATTATAAATCAGCGGCGAAAGATATGCAGATACCGTTCGAAACAGTATTACGTTTGGAAAAAGAAGTACAGAATGAATTTCCCGATGACCCGATGCTTATGGAATTACACGTTTTACGGGCGCTCATGAGTTATGCTGCCAAAAATGATAAAAGTAAAAAGTAATATTATGATTTATGATTAAAAAAGATAATTCGGGTAATGAACGTTATATGCGGATTACACCAGGTCTTATAGAAAACAAACCGGAAGGCTGGGATGATGCATTGACCTCGAGAGAATTTTTATCGGAGATGAAAAAAATGATGAAAAAGAAATTCGATGACCCTTGCCTTTCAGGGGATTGCGGGTCAAGCCCGCAATGACGGCTGACGCCGGAGGGAATAGCGCCTCAAAAAAGATTTAACTGAAAATTTAATCATTCAAATTGTCCAACTATAAATAAACATGTTAGTAAAAAAATATAAGGCTGAAACAGTGTCTGTTCAAAATCCGTTTGCCGGAGTTTATACACTTGAATTCAGTTCCGAAAAGAGATTCAAATTTGCTCCCGGAGAGTTTTTGCACCTGGCATTAGACGAATATGACCCGTCGGGAGCATGGCCGGAATCACGCTGTTTTTCAATACAAACCGCTCCGGAAGAAGAAAATATAAAAATCACATACGCCGTAAAAGGCCGATTCACGCAACGAATGGAACAGGAATTGTCCGTCGGGAAACAGGTGTGGTTGAAATTGCCGTTCGGCGATTTGTTTACACAGGAACACAGTAGGGAAAATGTTGTTTTCATTGCCGGCGGGACAGGGATAACTCCATTTTTATCGCTGTTTACGGATAAATCGTTTGCAGAATATCTCAATCCGGCTTTGTATCTCGGTTTCAGAAACAGGGATTTGCATTTTTATCATAACGAAACGGAAAGAGCGCAATGTTTAAATTCCGGATTGAAAATCACTGTCTTTTATCAGGATACAGACGGCGTTATTGATATCGAACAAATACATGCTTCAAATCCCGATGCAGGCGCATTCTTTATCTCCGGTCCTCCGGTAATGATAAAAAACTTTAAACAATACCTGCTGACGAAAGGAGTTAACGAAAACAGAATTAAAACGGACGACTGGGAGTAGTTGTTTGACATAGCCAAAGTAAAAAATTATTACTATTTTTGGCCATGATTTTAAAATATTTTTGAGATGGTGGAATTGATTATAAAAAACGATATTGGGAAAAAGAAAATGGAAGATTTACTCCTTTTTCTAAAATCAAAGGATATCGAAGCGGAAATAAAGCCGGCAACGAAAATGCCGGAAAATATCGGTGACAGCGTAATCAAGTCACGCAAAGAGAAATTTTCGGCAATGAAACTGCAGACGGAAGGATTTGCATTCAACAGAGAAGAGGCACATGAAAGATAGGGTTTTTATTGATACCAATGTGTTTGTCTATCTGTATTCAGAAGATGAACTGACAAAACGGATGGTAGCTATTAATCTGTTGGAACAGTTTCACTGTTTAACAAGTACGCAGACATTAAACGAGTTTTGCAGTGTCTGTTTGCGTAAATTAAAAATACCGGGCAAAACTGTTTGGAATTCTATCAAAGAAATTATTGACGAATGTGAACTTTGTTATATAAATACAGAAACCGTCGAAAAGGCGTTAATGCTTCACGATAAATACGGATATGCTTATTATGATTGTTTAATACTGGCATCTGCTATGTTCAACGATTGTAAGTACCTGTTTTCCGAAGATATGCAAAACAGACAAGTCATTGAAGGCATTCTTACAATCAAAAATCCGTTTATATAAATTTTCTTTTCTAATCGCTTAGACGGCAACAATTAAAATAGCGTAATATTTTCTTTACGTTTAAACAAAACATACTTCAAATCCCGATGCAGGCACATTCTTTATCTCCGGTCCTCCGGTAATGATAAAAAACTTTAAACAATACCTGCTGACGAAAGGAGTTAACGAAAACAGAATTAAAACAGACGACCGGGAGTAA
>JAISPE010000100.1 GCA_031275145.1 Prevotellaceae bacterium
CTTTACAGCGAATCGTTTGACGCAAAAGTTCAAATAAAATTTGGTATATGTAATAAATATGTGTTATATTTGCAAAAAATTTATTGGCCGCATGTGCGGTCAATAGTTTGAGGATAAAATAAATATCCGATATAAACAGGTGAGAATAAAAAGAATGAAATATATGTCGAATGAATGAAATGAAAATCCCCGAGCATATAGCCATAATAATGGATGGGAACGGACGTTGGGCGAAAAAACTGGGATTAAACAGAATATTCGGGCACAAAAATGGAATAAAAGCAGTACGGGATACCGTTGAAATCTGTGGAGAAATCGGGGTTAAATACCTGACATTATACGCTTTTTCCATGGAAAACTGGTACAGGCCGCCGGACGAAATAGCCGCTCTTATGTCTCTTCTTGTTGAGGCGATTGTAAAAGAAACACCCGAACTTGACAAAAACAATGTACAGCTTCGGGCGATAGGAAACCTTTCGTCTTTTCCGGAAAATGTTGCAGTCAAGTTAAACCAAGCAATAGAGTTTACATCAAAGAACGCGGGTCTGATTTTAACGCTCGCTTTAAGTTACGGTTCAAGATGGGAGATAACCGAGGCTGTAAGAGCGATTACAGAAAGAGCAGTTGCAGGAGAAATTAAGCCCGAAGATATTAATGAAAATGTTATTGAACAATATTTAACAACATACAGTATGCCTGATCCTGAATTAATAATACGCACAAGCGGAGAACAGAGGCTGAGCAATTTTCTCTTATGGCAGGGAGCCTACAGCGAATTATACTTCCCGACTGTACTGTGGCCAGATTTTAATAAAAAAGATTTGATTCAAGCTGTAGAAGAATACAGTAAAAGAGAACGCAGATTCGGAAAAACAGGAGAACAAATCAGGGAAGAAAAAAAATGATTTAATTATAATATCCACTTGATGAAACAATTATATCCAGATAAACTCAAAAAAACAATCAGAACATTATATTTTATTGCAGCATTTACAGTCTGTAATATTGCCAAAGCCCAGATACCCGATTCCATTTCGTTGCCCGAACTGGACTACGAGTTGCCGAAAAAGTATATAATCGAAGACGTTACGGTATCGGGCATAAATTTTGTCGATAAAACTAACATCATAAATCTTTCGGGATTAACCAAAGGTACGATGGTCAGCGTCCCGGGCGACGACAAATTTCGACAGGCAGTCAAACGTCTGTGGGGACAGAACTCCTTTGGAAGCGTGGATATTAAACCGGTGAAAATCGAAGGAGACAAAATCTGGATCGAAATCGCTCTCACCGAACGCCCGCGTATCATGAAATGGGAAATCCTGGGCATAAAAAAGGGTAAGGCCAAGGACATCAATGAAATTCTGACACTTCGAAGAGGCTCTTCCCTCTCCGACTATACAATACAGTCGAATATCGGGAAAATAAAAAAGTTTTACGCTGAAAAAGGATACCTCAATGCCAAAGTCGATGTACAGATAATAAATGACACTATCCTGAAGAATGCCGTTAATCTCATCTTTACTATCACCAGAAATAAAAAAGTAAAAATCAGGGAGATTACTTTTGAAGGCAATGAAAACGTAAAGTCCGGAAAGCTTAAGGGCGCGATGAAAAACACGAAACAAAAAAAGGGATTTTCGATTCGTTCGATGTTCAAATCCAAAAAATTCGTGGAATCGAAATACGAAGAAGACAAGGACAATCTTATTGATTATTATAACAGAAAAGGTTACCGCGATGCGGAGATTCTCGTAGATTCTGTTTATCGTGTATCGGAAAACAGAGTGAATATAAACCTCAAAGTTCATGAGGGTAAACGTTACTATTTCAGGAATATATCATGGGTCGGCAATACGAAGTTTCCAACGCTTGCGCTTGACAGACATCTCCGTATAAGAAAAGGCGACGTGTATGACCAGGTACTTTTGAACGAACGTTTAATTCTTGACGAAGAGTCGGTTTTAACATTTTTTTATCAGGATAACGGTTATATCTTTTCACAGATGACGCCCGTAGAGACAAATATTGTCGGCGATTCCATTGATATAGAGATTCATGTTATAGAAGGAGAACAGGCTTATATAAGCAGGGTAACCATATCGGGCAACACAAAGACCAACGAGCAGGTTATTCGCCGTGAGCTGCGCACTGTTCCCGGCGATCTGTTCAGTCTTTCCAAGTTTAAGGAATCTGTCCGTATGCTGCAATCAATGAAATATTTCGATGCGGAAGAATTAGGCAAGAATGCGACGAATTTTGTTGCTCCAAATCCGGCGGAAGGAACGGTAGATCTCAACTACAGTTTTACGGAAGTATCACAGGACCAGTTTGAACTGTCTGGAGGCTGGGGCGCCGGCATGTTTGTAGGAAGCGTGGGCGTGAGATTCTCGAATTTCTCTGCCGGACAGATGTTTAAACTGAAGTCATGGCGTCCGATACCGACCGGAGACGGTCAGGAACTGGGAATACGTTTCCAGACAAACGGAAAACAGTATCAACAGGTCAGCATCAGTTTTATGGAACCCTGGTTAGGCGGCCG
>JAISPE010000114.1 GCA_031275145.1 Prevotellaceae bacterium
TGTCCACCGACGTTTCCCCGATTACATAAACGGCAATCAGTATCGCGAAAGTCAGCGAAACGGCAAGCCCGAACACATTGATTAGAGTGTAAATTCTGTTCCTCTTTAAATAGTTGAAGAACGCTCTGAAATTAAATACATTATTCATTGTTTTTCTATTAAAAATTTATTAATTGTACATGATGACGCAAAAATCGTGCCAAACGTGTAATCGACATAAAATCACTATAATATGTTTTTTGCAATATTCGGACAGTCGTCAAAACCGTGCGAAATCGCACAATTGGTGTGCGATTCCGCACATTTTCCGAAAAAACACATTTGCACCGACACGCTATCGCACCGTATATAGTTTCGATACAGTCGAATACACAAAATTGCAGAAAACCGGAAAACATGCGTTTTTCTGTGCGATATCGCACACAGGCTTTATCCGGTTGATAATTGACAGCTGATAACTGACAATTATCGGTATCAACTGTCAATTATCAACTGTTATTCCTCGCGCGGTGTAGTTTTGTGATACGGGATTGCGGATCAAGCCCGACAGCTGTTATCGAACGGGGGTGGAAACTTCAGTTCGGCGTAGCCAATCCCGATAGGGATGACATGTCGGTCTTCGTTTAAGCTGTTGAAAATCTTCCGGTACCGACATGTCATCCCTACGGGATTTTTTGGCTGCGGAATTTGAACGAAAAAATATTTTCAACAGCTCAAATTTTTTACACTGTCCTTGAGGTTGTTTTATTATTTAAAATTAGGTGTATATGAGGTTTTTTGCCTGCATTTGAACACCGCCCTGCGTAAGCAACTGTTATTACTTTATTAATTTTTCATCACATAACAAACAGTCTTGCGTCCGCCACTCTTAACGCCTTAGTTCTTAACTCTCAGTGATTCCACACCAGCATTATTTGTAAGCCTTTCCCTGCAAAACGGTTATTGCCGGTGCTTTGTCCGGGCAGGGAGTATGTTTCCGGATTCCAGTATCCCATTAGATAGAAGGTGATACGGTTAAACTGCCGTTTCCAGTTGAGGAAAATGTAAGCGTCGCTGTTTGCAGGGTCGTAATACGCCATAGCGCTGATATTGTCGAGTATACTGGCGGGATATGATAGCGAAAGCCCCGAAAACGTATTGACTCCGGCGAGACCGAACGGATGCCGGTCGTAAGAAAACAGTAACTGTTCAAACGTAACTGTCAGACCGTTGCCTGCGCCGAAAGTATAATCGGCGCCAACGGTTGCCATTTCCCGGTTAGTGAATATTCCAGCGTCTCTGTTGAGTTTTGTCCACGAGGCTTCCAGCCACAGCCCTATCACGACGTCAAGACGCATATCGAATCCCAGCCGGTTTTCGCCGACCCTGTCGAAAACGGCGCCGGCAGGTGCGTCGGGCTGTTGCAGAACCGTCGCGTCAGTTGTGCGGAAGTGATACGACAGTCCTGTCTCGCCATGGGGTACAGGGATTTGCAGACGCCCGCCGCCTTCGGGATACCGTCTGTTTACGGGCGTGATTTCAAAACCTTTGACGTCTTTATTGCCGTACAGTCCCCATAACCAGAGGTTGGCATTGTTCCGGAAATAATACCGGAACAGGACTCCCCAGACGCCGTCGGTGAGTTGCAGAGGGTCGCGCGGGTCGATCCGGTCGAACCACATCAGGGGGCGAAACATCTGCGCCGGGCCGAAATTGATTTTTTGCAGTCCCGCCCGCAATTCCATGCGGTCGGTCGAATACCGCACCCATGCGCGGTAGGGTTTCAGTCTGCCGTCGGGGGCAAGGCTGTCGAAGGGGGAAAATCCCGCGTCGCCGAAAATGTTTGCCGACACTTCGAAATCCAGCATGCGCCCGCTCTCAAACGGGATCCTGCAGTTCAGCTGCGGGATATACCGTACGCCCAGCCATCCTTCCAGCGGAATGTCGGGTGCAAACTGCGCCCATCCCGACAGCTGTCCGCTGTAACGGAAAGGCTTTCCATCCTGCGCATTAACGGAAAACGCAGCAATAAACAGCAAAACAAATACGGCGATTTTAACAGGCGCGTCTGTTTTCACTGTCCCGATTCTCTGTTTTAAATTATTGAAATTCATCGTAACTAACTATAAACTATGAACTATAAACTATGAGCTATAAACTATGAACTATGAACTATGAACTATGAACGGCTTACGCCAACCGTAACTAACTGTGAACTGAACGGATTATGCAAGCCGTAACTAACAGTGGCCTGTGGCTTGCGTCAGCCGTTCATCGTTCATCGTTCGTTACATATTCCGTACAAAAAGAATTTTGTTATTTCTACGGCCATGTCCTGCACACTGCCGTATGCGGCAATTATCCGTTCGTCGAATGTCATTTCCCGTATTTTATCCAGAATCACCAGCATCAGGGTCGGACTCAGGTCTTTCCTGATAAATCCCTTATCCTGGGCGTCTGTCAGATAATCCACCGTAACTTTAAATCCTTTTTGGATATAATCCGTTATGTATCCGGTCAGTTCGTGATACGAACCTTTATACAGGTCCTCGACAAAACTCCAGTCTGCATCTTTCGACGAGTCGATTTTCATCCGAAGCAGTCCGTGCATCTTTTCGGGAAAAGGCAGGTCGGATTCCATCAGGTCGGCAAACTGTTTCAGAGCATTGCCGAAAAGACGGTCGTAAACCGCTTTCGCCGCTTCGGTTTTATTCGGGAAATATTTGTAGAAAGTCATTTTGCTGACCTTCGCTTCCGCGCATATTTCCTCAACCGTAACTTTCCGTATGCCGTGTTTGTAGAACAGGCGCTGCGCCGCGTCTACGATGTCACTGTATTTTTTGCTGTCTGCCATTTATCTTCGATACCGTAAAGTGTTGTTTACTGTCGGACAAAAGTGTTCGATACTGTCGAACACTGTCTTCATCTGTCTGTTATATGCCATATTAATTCTTACTGTTTCAAACTTGCCTTGCTGAAAACATGTTCGGGAATGGCTTTATCAAATTCGATGGATGTAATGATCCAGTCCGTTCCGTCTCCGTCTTTCAGAACGTCTTTGTAATTCATTTTCATGGGATACCGGCGTTTGCCCGTTTGCCTGATGTCGCTCATGGTAATCCGTTTGAGCAGCTGACCGCTCTTTGCGTACAGTTCCTGTACAAGCGGCACATGATACTCCCTGTCCACCCACATTTTTTGCGAATGGTAAGCCACACCCTCAGCTTTGGCAGAGAGTTGCAGGACATAACACGGCCGGCTGTCAACCGTTTCCTCGCCGGTTATCGCGGGCGTGTAAATATCCTTCAGCTTGCGGTCTTCCATCATGTCCTCGTACGAGAGGTCCGAACCCATGACCGACTGCCTCAGCATGTGTCCGGAAATCATGACTGTACGGTCGGTCGAAGGCGAATACATCCATAACTCTTTGTCGAGTTTGAGCATTTTCGTTCCCTTGTCGCGGGCGGGCGAAAGGTATTCCGTAAACGACTTTTTGTTGCCCTCCGTATAACTTTTGAACGTCATGGTACGGCTGTTACGTTTGCCGTGAACGGTCATTGCCGATTCAATGATACGGCTTTCCGCCGACATGTTTCTGTCTACGGCTTCCAGAATCCCGA
>JAISPE010000115.1 GCA_031275145.1 Prevotellaceae bacterium
AATAACCCCGAACAAACGCAGTGCAGTTCGGGGATAGCAGCGCCCCCGCCTCAACTCCGAAGGAGTTGAACTGCTTCGCAGTTCTGATGATGAGGTGACAGTACCCCGAGCTGCGCCTGCGGCTTGCTCGGGGTTATTGGCTACGCCGAACTGAAGTTTCATATTTAACACCTTCGGTGTTATACGAAGGTCTCTTAACATGTCACTTGCGAAAAGCGTCATTGTAAGGAGCGCAGCGACGAAGCAATCCAGAAATACACGACTTCTGGATTGCTTCGTCGCTGCGCTCCTCGCAATGACGATGGGGCTGAAAACAGTTTTCTGCAAAAAAAAACTCACAATTCTCACCCGTTTATGTATAATCGGTTACATTTTAGTTTCATTAAAGCGATGCATCCCTAACGGGATGACATAATTGATACCTTTATTTATTGAAGACTCCTTTGTGGTAAAAAATGATAAAAAAAGCGGTAAAAAAGTGATGTGGGCAAAGTTACGATAACCTCATGATTTCTCCGGCGATATCCTCCATGAGCCATTTTGGCGTTGATGTAGCGCCGCAGACGCCGACGGTATTACATTCCGAGAACCATTCGGGATTAATATCGTGAGCCTGTTCAACGAAATACGAGTTGGGATTGGCGTTTTTACAGCTTTGATACAGGACTTTACCGTTAGAACTTTGTTTTCCGCTCACGAAAACAATGATGTCATGTTTGCGGGCAAACTCTTCGAGATGCGGTTTCCGTCCCGACACCTGCCGGCAGATAGTATTGAACGCCTTGAACGAAGCAAGGTCGCCGCCCGACTGTTCGATCTTGCTGACGATCACATTACGCAATTCTTCGAACTCTTCACTGCTTTTCGTTGTCTGCGAAAACAGGAAGACGGGACGCGAACAGTCAATCTGATTCACCTCGTCAATGTTCTCGATAACAACGGCGTTACCCTCCGTCTGTCCTACCAGACCGTTGACTTCGGCATGTCTTTTCTTTCCGAAAATAACGATGACGCCGTTACAGCGTTTAGCCTCTTCGTAAGCGCGTTTGATACGTTCCTGCAGTTTAAGCACAACGGGACATGTGCAGTCGATTATCTCAATACCTGCATTTTTAGCCGTTTCGTAAGTTTCGGGAGGCTCGCCATGCGCCCTGATAAGGATTTTTGCAGGCTTGACGCTACCGATATTTTCGTGGGCAATAGTATTTAATCCCTTACTTTTAAGCCGGTTTACCTCGACATTGTTATGCACGATTTCGCCCAGCGAAAACAGTACGCTATTCTTTTCCAGTTCTTTTTCGGCAGTTTCGATTGCCCGGATTACACCGTAGCAGAATCCCGAATAATTATCGATTTCGACTTTAAGCGGGCGTTTGACAAAATTCCCTTTCATGAAAACTGTGTTAATTATTTATTTAAACGACGTTTTAATTCGGCAATTTCTCTTTCCTGTTCTTCATTTTTTTTCCTGCTTTCTTCGATCGCTCTATCTCTTTCTTCGATCGCTTTATCTCTTTTTTCGATCTCTTTCTTACTTTCTTCGAGAGCTTTCTTACTTTCTTCGATCTCTTTTTTAAATTTTACTTTTTCAGTGAGATGAATGAATTCAAAGGCTCTGCGTGTCTCTTCTTTTTCTCCCTTTATACGGTCGAACTCTTCTTTTTCTTCCGGCGAGAGTCGGTAATAGTTCAGTTCTTCGCGGGCTTTGAGCAGTCCTTTGGCGGTGAATCCGTCTTCGATTCTGTCGTTTTTTAAAAAATAAATCCATTCGTCTAATGTACTTTTTGCTACATCATTGAAATGGTTTATTTTCAATATATAATATTCGGGATATATATCACCCGGTTCGACTTTGCCGAACTTGTCGCGCTGTTCCAGCGACAGTTCCAGTATATCATTCTCATGCAAACCCTTGAAATCCGTTCTGCCATGATACACATAATCTTTTCCCTGTCCAAGCGCGAAATATACTATGTTTACGGAATAGATTTTCCTTATCTGTCCATATTCATGTCCCGAACTCATCCGTTCGGTTATTGCCTTGCTTGTTCCGTAAAGCATACGCTGGAAGTATTCTACATCGGGAGCAAACTGTATTTCTATCAGGATTATTTCGTTCAATTCATCTTCTACAACCACATCTACGCGGTTATACTTGTCCTGCAGATCGCTTTGATTGCTCTCGCTTTCCAGAACACTGATTATTTTTATGTCGCGACCTAACAGTTCGCTCAAAAAACCTTCGACTACCTCAAAATTCGCCTTGTTGCGCAATAACCGTTTTATTGCCCAGTCAAAGGATACTAACTGTCTTTTCTTCTTCATTGTTTATATCTTTTTTTATAATTATTTTTTTGCAAAAATAATTAATTAATTATAAATAATAATTTAATATCAGGATTATTGTTCACAAATTTCCATAATCTTACTGTATAACCATTCCAGCTGTTCGTCCGGCGACATGTTGCTGTTATCGAGCACAACGGCGTCCGCAGCCTGTTTCAGGGGACTGACTTCGCGATGAGTATCCATAAAATCCCGTTCTTCGATATTTTTACGCACCTCGTCGAGAGTGACATTCCGGTTTTTGGCTTTCAGTTCGGAGAACCGTCGCATAGCCCTGATTTCGGGAGATGCGGTCATAAACACTTTCAGTTCGGCGTCGGGAAACACCACCGTACCGATATCCCGTCCATCCATCACGATACCACGGTTCCGGCCCATAAGCTGCTGTTGTCCGACAAGCAGTTCACGTACTTCGGGTATGGCGCTGACGGCGCTGACATGGTTTGCCGTTTCTATCGAACGTATTTCCTTCTCTACATTGACGCCGTTCAGGTAAGTGTCTGCCATTCCGGAATCGCCGGACTTGCGAAACTCAATCCTTATATCCGGCAGTGAGGATTTCAGTCTGTCCGAGATCTTACCGGCAGAATCTATCAGCCCGTTTTGCAGGCAGAACAGAGTCACAGCCCTGTACATTGCTCCCGTATCGACGTAGATATAATTCAGCCGTCGAGCGATAGCCTTTGCGACAGTGCTTTTTCCTGTAGACGAATATCCGTCAATAGCGATTACGATTTTTGAGATTTTAGATTTACGATTTACGATTTTAGATTTGCTTACGCACATTATAATTTACGATTTACGATTTTTGATTTACGATTTACGATTTACGATTTACGATTTACGATTTACGATTTACGATTTACGATTTATTGCTTACGCCTGATCTGATTAAACATGCGTGCGTAAGCAATAATCTAAAATCGTAAATCTAAAATCGTAAATCTAAAATCTAAAATCTAAAATTTCTCTTCCAGTTTGTTTATTTTTTTCTCTAATTCATCGACGCTGTTCTTCAACGCCGGCAGATTGCGGAAAACGATAAACGAACGTTTATATTTCGAGGCTTCCATACTTGGAAATCCCAGCATGGATTTTCCGTCGTCCACATTGTTCTGGATACCTGTTTTTGAAGCGACAGTAACCCTGTTGCCGATTTTGATATGTCCGACAACGCCGGCCTGTCCCGCAAAGATGCAGTTTTCCCCGATTTTCACAGACCCGGCTATCCCCGTCTGCGCTGCGACGACAGTGTTCCTGCCGATTTCGACGTTGTGCGCTATCTGGATAAGATTGTCCAGCTTGACGCCCGCATGGATTATCGTCGACCCCATAGTCGAACGGTCGACTGTCGTGCAGGCTCCGATTTCGACATTATCCTCAATGATAACGTTTCCGATTTGCGGGATTTTCCTGTATTCGCCGTTTGCCTGAGGAGCAAAACCAAAGCCGTCAGCGCCGATAACAGCGCCCGAATGTATTATGCATCCGGACCCGACGACGCATCCGTGATAGATTTTCGCGCCGGAATAAATGACTGTGTTATCGCCTATCGTGACATTGTCGCCGATATACACGTGCGGATAAATCTTGACATTGTTGCCGAGTTTCGCTCCGCGGGCTATGTACGCAAAAGCGCCGATATAGCAGTTTTTCCCACGTTTCGATCTCCACGAGACTTTTGAAGGATATTCGCGGCCTTTTTTGTTTGCCGACTTTGTCGATTCAAACAGTCCGAGAACAGAGGCCACACTTTCGTAAGCATTGTCCACCCGGATAATCGTCGGCGCAATCTTTTCTTTAAGTACGTAATCCCTGTTAAGCAGTATCACGGATGCCTTTGTGGTATATACATACTTTTCATACTTCGGGTTTGCATAGAAACACAAAGTACCGGGTTTCCCCTGTTCGATGCGGGCTACATCTGAAACGGCGACGGAAGAATCTCCCTCCACCTCGCCCTGCAAATAATTTGCAATAATTTCTGCACTAAACATATTCTTTATTTTAGATTTTAGATTTACGATTTTAGATTGTTGCTTTCGCACGCATGTTTGTTAATCACATCCTGCGTAAGTCAAATCTAAAATCGTAAATAAGTATTTATTCTTTATTCATTATTTATCTATTTTAGATTTTAGATTTTTGCTTAGGCGCGATTGTTTGTTAATCACATCGTGCGTAAGCAACAATCTAAAATCAAAAGTCAAAAGTCAAAAATCGAATTGACAAATTCTTTTTTGTTAAACACTTGCAGATCGTCGATGCCTTCGCCCACTCCGATAAACTTGACGGGGATTTTAAACTGGTCCGAGATGCCGATAACGACTCCTCCCTTTGCCGTTCCGTCTAATTTCGTAAGAGCCATAGCCGTTACATTCGTTGCTCTGGTAAATTCCGCCGCCTGACGAAGCGCATTTTGCCCTGTAGAACCGTCGAGTACCAGAAGCACTTCATGGGGAGCATCGTGGATGACTCTGCGGATAACGTTGCAGATTTTCCCCAGTTCGTTCATCAGATTGATTTTGTTGTGCAGACGTCCTGCCGTATCGATTAATACGACGTCCATATCGTTGGCTACGGCGGATTTGACGGTATCGAAAGCGACGGAAGCAGGATCGGCGCCCTGTTTCTGCTTGACAATCGGTACGCCGGCTCTCTCCGCCCAGACTGTCAGCTGATCGACTGCTGCCGCGCGGAAAGTGTCGGCGGCTCCCAGCAAAACCGTTTTACCCCCGTTTTTCAGTTGAGCCGCAATCTTGCCGACAGTCGTGGTTTTCCCGACGCCATTGACGCCTACAACCAGAACAACGTATGGCTTTTTCGAGAAATCGAACGGTATGACGTTTTCGTCCGAGCCGTTTTCTTCGAGAAGAGCTTCGATTTCTTCTCTGAGAATCAGGTTCAACTCTTCGGCGTTCATGTATTTGTCGCGGGCGACACGTTCTTCGAGACGTTCGATTATTTTCAGAGTAGTATCGATGCCCACGTCCGACGAGATAAGTACCTCCTCCAGCTTATCAAGCACCCCTTCGTCCACTTTCGAGCGTCCCGATATTACTCTGGACAGTTTTCCGAAAAAACTTTCTTTCGTTTTCTGTAATCCCCTGTCCAGACTTTCCTTTTTGTCTTTTGAAAAAACATTAAAAAATCCCATATATTATGACCGTTAAAATTATTATTCATCATCGTTTCCCGACTGCATCAGGAAGCTTTTCATAAACCCGTTTAAATCGCCGTCGAGTACTGCCTGAGTATCCGAGGTTTCGTAGCCCGTTCGCAAGTCTTTCACCATTTTATACGGATGCAGGACGTAACTCCGGATCTGCGATCCCCACTCGATTTTGCGTTTTTTTCCTTCGAGTTCGGCGGCTGTCTCGCGTCTTTTGCGCAGTTCGAGTTCGTAGAGATGCGATTTCAATATGCGCAAAGCGTTCTGTCGATTGTCGAACTGCGAACGTGTTTCCGTATTTTCGACAACAATTCCCGTCGGGATATGCCGCACGCGTACGCCTGTCTCGACCTTATTGACATTCTGCCCGCCCGCACCGCTCGAACGGTATGTATCCCATTCCAGATCGGCGGGATTGATGTTTATCTCGATAGTGTCGTCCACCGCCGGCGACACAAACACCGAAGCGAAAGACGTCTGCCGTTTTCCCTGAGCGTTGAACGGCGAAATCCGTACCAGACGGTGAACTCCGTTTTCGGCTTTCAGAAAACCGTAAGCCAAATCGCCCTCGAACTCGACTGTGACGGATTTTATTCCGGCGTCGTCTCCGTCGAGAATATCCATAACGGTCGTTTTGTAGCTGTTACGTTCGCCCCAGCGCAGATACATCCGCATAAGCATCTCAGCCCAGTCCTGACTTTCGGTACCTCCCGCTCCGGAGTTGATTTTCATTATCGCACCGAGATGATCTTCTTCCGCGCCGAGCATATTGCGCATTTCGAGATCTTCTATCAGCGATAATGTCCTGCGGTACTGTTCATCGACCTCGTTTCCGGTTTCTTCTTCCCTGGCAAAATCGAACAGTATCGACAAATCGTCGAACGCTTCCACCGCCTTATCGAACGAAACAGTCCACGATTTCAGGGCAGCGACTTTTTTTAACTGTATTTCCGCTTCTTTCGGATTGTTCCAGAAATCGGGTGCATGAGTTTTTTCTTCTTCTTCTTCCAGACGTATTCTCTTGACATCGACGTCAAAGACACCTCCTCAGGATTGACACTCGCTCGCTCAATTCCTTAATCTGTTCAATATTAATCATTTTTATTCTTTTTTAACATAATCGACCGCAAAGGTATAAAATTAATTGAAAACTGGAAGCTGATTTGGAAATCCGAAATTTTCATGTAATTTTGCGGACTGATTTTACAGGCCGAAATAGCTCAGTTGGTAGAGCAATTCATTCGTAATGAATAGGTCACCGGTTCGAGTCCGGTTTTCGGCTCTAATTTTTTCCTGTATATACACACAAATATTTACGCAGTAAAGGCGTGTCTGTCACCCGGCGTCAAGCACAGAATGACGCCTGCCCTACCCTACCCCACCCCGTCCACATTGTGGAAATCTTCCCGCAGGTCGTCCGCACCCCGTCCACATTGTGGAAACTTTCCCGCCGGTCGTCCGCAACCCGTCCACATTGTGGAAATTTTCCCGCAGGTCGTCTGCAACCCGTCCACATTGTGGAAACTTTCCCGCAGGTCGTCCGCAACCCGTCCACATTGTGGAAATCTTCCGGTCGTTCGCAAACCGTTGACATTGTCGAAACGTTCCCGCAGGTCGTCCGAAAGCCGTTGACATTGTCAAAACGTTCCCACCGGTCGTCCGAAAGCCGTTGACATTGTCGAAACGTTCCCGCAGGTCGTCCGAAAGCCGTTGACATTGTCGAAGTGTTCCCGCAGGTCGTCCGCAAGCCATTGACATTGTCAAAACGTTCCCGCCGGTCGTCCGCAAGCCATTGACATTGTCGAAACGTTCCCGCAGGTCGTCCGCAAGCCGTTGACATTGTCAAAACGTTCCCGACGGTCGTCCGCGGATATACGGCAAAATTCCTTTTTTGACAGAAATTTTAATTCGATGAAGTCAAATCTCAGTTTGACAAAGTCAATTATATAATAGTACAGGGCAACGCCAGCGTTGCCCTATGCTATTGATTATCGGGATTTCAGCCCCTTTTTAATTTAACGGCTACGGGCTTGGCCCGCACCCCCTACTAAATCATTTTACCGTCAGCGTTCAGCTGATTCACGAAGTAAACACCGTTAACGGCACTGTCGCCGGCGATTTTGACTCACTCAAACAGCTCCCCAGTCTGTAGTAGGAGCTATCGAAAATCTATACAGTATAAAATCTCCGGCTTCGATTACTATTACTGCGTAAATCGATTTTTCGTAATAATCTTTCAACGGAATAGCCGTACGGGAATGAGTACCTCCCGGCAGCGTCCAGTTTTTGACAGGAGCGCCATAATCACTCAGATCTTCCGTGATATACACTTTAACCTTTGTTTCCGGCGACCCGTAAGCGCCTGCATAAAAGTAAAAACCCAAAGTGTCGGCAGAATTGGCTACTCTGATTAACGGCGATGTGAGAGTTATATCTTCTTCATCCCGGTATGATGCGACAGATGTAGTGCCAATATCTGTACTGAACCAGACCAAATCGACGCCCTCGGGGTCATATCCAGTGTATTTATCAAAAACCCAATCGGCTACAGCCGGCGTGCCGGGAGCAAAATCACTTTTATAAGGCGAAAAAACAACACTCAAGGTAGTGAACGATTTTATATCTCCGTAAGTGATACCGTTGGCATTGTATGAATACGCCCTGTAATAATAGGCTGCATTCTTACTTAAGCCTGTTACTCTTACCTCGAAACTGCCTGTGCGCGCCGTATCTGCGGTTGCAACGGTTACGTCTTTCGTAGCGAGTGTAAATTCACTGCTCGAACTCACGATGACGCCATTATCCAGCAAAGCGCTGCCGCCGTCGCCGCTTACCGACGAGGCAACAATTACCGATGTTCCCAAATTATCAATCAAATCGCCGGTAACAACGCCGGTAGGCGTTTTCGACGGATCTTGAACAGGCTCGGTTATTCCGCTGTTCTTTTCGATGTCCTGTTCGCAGGCTGCAAACATACACACTGCAAACAGCAATGTTACTGTCAATTTATATAACTTTTTCATATTAAATATTTTTTTCATTATAAATATAAATACATAAATTTTACTGTCTATTCCTGTTGAGGAACTAAATTGGGATTATTAATCTGTTCGTTTTCCGGTATTTCGAAAATCATTCTTTCATAATTGTATGCAAATGATTCGCCAGGATGCATTACATGATTATTTGCACGGCGCACCGTTTTTTTGTAACGTTTCACAGCAAATAAAGTCTTTCCTTCGCCCCACATTTCGATACGCCAGTTGAAGTAAATGGTTTCCAGCAACTGGGCGTCGGACAGTGAAGCAAGATTTGCGGCAGCGGCGGGATCGCGCAAGTCAAGCAGAGATTTGAGCGCCGCTTTTGCTCCGGCGGCATCGCCCGAACGGGCAAGCGCTTCGGCCCGAATAAGGTACATCTCTTCAACACGCATATATACCTCGTCGTTAGTCCATGTTCTATCGCCGCCCGGATTTCGGGCAGCGTCATAAAACTTGTAGATGGGCGCTAATGGAGGTACTCCGATTTCCTCCGATTCCGGCGAGCCGAATTGCTGTCTGCGTATATCGGTTTCAGGAACACTTGCGTAAAGATCGGCATCAATAACTTTAATATTACCTGCATAACAGTAACTGTAAGTATAATAATCGACATGACCCCAGAAAGTAGGCAAGGCCGGCGTATTTTCCGTAGTCAGATCAATTGCCCAGATCCAGCTTGGAATATCGACCGAACGAAACCCGCTGTTGATAACATCGTATGCTGTCATCAAAGGGAATTTGCCGCTTCGAATAACCGAATCGGCGGCAGCAGCGGCTTTCCGGTAATCGTCCGTTTCGCCTCTCATGAGATAGGCATTTGCTAAAAGTCCGAATGCAACGTATTTGTCTGCTTTAGATTTGTCGCCGCCTCTGTCGAACCCCCGAAGAGCGACAACAGCATCTTCGAGGTCGGCAATAATAAGGTCATAGACTTCGCTGACTGTTGATTGCCCTTTCTGTTCGGCGCTCAGTTGAGTTCTGTAAACCGGCACTCCGGGCGAACCTTTTTTATCGCTGTACGGATGTTGATACAGATTGACTAAATAAAAATAGGAGCAGGCTCTCATGGTTTTAGCCTGTCCATAATACGCTTTGGATGTTTCGCTTTCGGGCATTGTTTCATCGCTGCCCAAAATATCAAGCACTTCGTTAGCGCCTTTGATTAATCTGTAATAATAGCGCCATGCCATGTATGAACGCGAACCTGTTTTGATTTGTTCCGTATAGTTATATACACCCATGAACCAGTTGTAGGCGGTTGCCGCCGAACCGAAATCACCCGACATATAATCGGTACAGATATCAATGGATTTTTGCCCGAAATCGTCGTGATTATTGTCGGTACCGCCTGTTGCAACGGCAAAAGTAGTAGAGTAAAGTCCCGAAATCAACGGTTCCAGCACTGCATCGGGATTTTTTGAGGCAATTTCGCCCAAATCGTCAGTCGATAAATATCCCGTAGGTTCTGTTGTAAGAAAATCGTCGCTGCAGGCGTTAAAACATCCGGTTGCCAGCGACAGCATCAATAAATATATTATATTACGTTTCATAAATTCTATAATTTTTTAAAATTGAACATTAATTCCACACATAACTGTGCTTAACGGCATATACTGACTTCTACTCGATTCGCCGGACTGATGTCCGACAGGAAAATATCCTTTACGTGCAGTTGTCATATAGAGATTGTCGCCCGATACCCAAAGTGTGCCTTTGTTGATTTTCACTTTACTTAGCAGACGTTTCGGGAAAGTATAGGATAAACGGACATTGTTCAACCCCAGATAACTCATGTCGGTGAGGAATCTGGACGAAGCGGAATTGACATTAGTGTCGTAACCTGCCGACAGACGCGGCACAACTGTCTGTTGCCCCGATGCTGTCCAGCGCTGTTCGATATCCTTGTGCCAGTTCATGGTTCCTACCCGATCGTTACCCATAAGTCCCGCATATACATAATCATAACCGTAACCGCCGATACCGTAAACAAACAGAGCGCTTAACTCGACGCCTTTATATTTTACATTCATGCCAAAACTTCCGGTCAAGTCGGGGATAGCCGATTTACCGATGTATTTCAATGTAGCATCGGCATAAGTAGCTGTCGTCTGTTTGTCGATTTCGACTGGCTCGTTTGCTTCCGCTCTCTGGGCGAGATATTCGGTCATATTGCTGATTCTTGTTGCACTGCCGTTAGTATTCAGATTGTTATTGTCGTAATAAACATGCCACTGAGACTGTCCGGTACTGGCGTCAACTCCGGCATATTCACGAAGATAAAAATCGTAGATGGAATGATCTTTCGACCAGCCATAAGGAGAATGTAACTCAAAATTTTTCTCTTTTGTTCCTTCCATCGGCATACGTACCATCCTGTTGGTATAGTGCGCTCCGTTCACCCGCAATTCGACTTCCCAGTCAGATGTTTTGACAACTTTGCCCGAAAAATTAAACTCAACGCCTGTATTATGCAGCTCAGCGTCGTTTACGGGAGCGGCGGCATAACCCATCGAAGGCGCTACCTGCTTGTTAAATATCATATTGGTAGTTCTTTTTCGAAAAAACTCTACTTCGCCCGTCAGCCTGCCGTCCCACAGTTCAAAGTCGAGACCCGCATTGAGCATATTACTTTTTTCCCATGTCAAATCGCTGTTGCCTATATAGTATAAAGTATAGGAAATCCTGTCGTTCAGGTTTCTGATACTGTACAGATTTTGTGTGGGATAAAAGTTTGCATTTTCGCTGCCCAAATTAAGAGCCTCATTACCGTAAGTTCCATAACTGGCTTTCAGACGAAGATGATCGACAAAATCCAGACCGTCCATAAAACTTTCTTTCGCAATAGCCCATGCTGCTCCTGCCGAACCGAAATTACCCCATTTATTTTTTGTAAACCGGGAACTGCCATCCCGCCTGAAATTGAGATCAACAAAATATTTCTCATTATAATCATACTTTATTTGAGCAAAGTAACTTTCGATTGATCTGTCGAGTTTATATCCCGCTATACTCTGCATGCTTATAGCGTTCGAAAATTCGATATTGTCAGCTTTTGCCAGATTGTATTTTTCTGCATAATCGTCGCGAATCACAAGATAGGAAGATTCGTGCGCCACAAAAGCATTTAACGTATGCTGACTGTCTACCGTTTTTTTATACGACAACATCTGAGTAGTGGTATATCCCAGATATGAGATATGCTCATGAGAAATACGGCCGATTCCTTCTGCGTCGCCGTAGTATGGATT
Source organism: Prevotellaceae bacterium (assembly GCA_031275145.1). Taxonomy (GTDB): domain Bacteria; phylum Bacteroidota; class Bacteroidia; order Bacteroidales; family UBA932; genus JAIRLF01. Next base: position 11,808 of record JAISPE010000115.1, read on the forward strand.
TGTCAAATCGGTAGACGTTATATATAAATATTGATATCCGTTCGAACTTGATAATTTAAAATCATTCAAAAACGAAATTTCAAAATTCACATTGCCTATCAGCTGGTGAGACAACTGTCCTTTATTATCCAGAGTATAAGTGCCGACAGGATTAATTCCGGAAGCATAACCGCGTTCGTACCCCGGTCCCATGCCAAAATCATATCTGTTTCCGCCTACAATATGATCCGGCACTAATTTGCCTTCGGCGTCATGTTGAAATACGGGATATACCGGAGGCATGTTGTTGACAAACTGAAATCCGTTATTTTGAACATCGGTTTGCGACGGATTGGAAAAATCCATATACGAATACGAAATGTTTGTTGTTGCTTTCAACCATTCGCGCGGCTGATAATTAAGATTCGATCTTGCATTCAATCGCGAAAAATCAGACCCGATATAGTAACCTTTTTCGTCTAAATAACCAAATGAAGTGTAGTAGGACAATTTGTCCGTTCCTCCTGAAAACCGAACTGACGCTTCTGATTTTTTGCCCGTATTAAACATGTGATCCGACCATTTTTCGGGGGAATATTTCCTGTCTGCTCCTGAAAATTTACCGGAAACGGGGTCGATAACCGTATTGGCTGCCGTATTCCACATGTTGTAAACCGAGGCCATTCCACGTGTTGCATCAAATAAATTGTTCGAAGCATACATGCCGGCTGCCACAGGCGACAACCCGTTCTGCAAGGCGCCGTAATTACGCAACGCTTCCCAGCCAAGTTCGGCATATCGCTCGGGTGAATCAATCACGTCGTACAGGGGAATTAACCGGATATTTACGCCTGTCTTGAGATCAACTTCGATGTTTGACTGTCCTTTAGTCCCTTTCTTTGTCGTGATAAGAATTACACCATTTGCCGCCCTCGCTCCGTATAATGCTGAAGCCGAAGCATCTTTCAGGATACTGGTCGATTCCACGTCGACAGCGTCAATAGCGCTTATGTCGCCGTCGAAAGGTAATCCGTCTACTACGTACAAAGGCGCTCTGCTGGAATTTGCCGAACCGAAGCCGCGAATACGTATTGTTGCATTGGTTCCAGGCTGTCCGCTTGTCGTCAGTACCTGCACTCCTGCAACTTCACCTACAAGAGCTTTAGTGATTTCACTTTGATTCTTTTTTGCAAGATTGTCGCCCTTGACAGTAGCCACCGACCCCGTAAACGAACTCTTTTTTGCCGTTCCGTATGCAACTACGACAACTTCGTCCAGGACAGATACATCCTCCTCCAGCACGACTTCAATGTATGGAGCGACATCTACTTCTTTCTCTTTGAATCCGATGTAAGTGACAGCAATAGTAGTTGCCGACTGGGGAACATCGAGCGCAAACTTTCCGTCGGCTCCGGTCAGTATTCCTACGCTTGTCCCTTTCACAACTACCGAAGCGCCTATTACGGGTTCTCCGGCTTCGTCTTTCACTATGCCGGTTACCTGTTTACTTTGCGCAAAAACCAACCCCGCGCTCATCATAAAACAGATGAACAGAAGGGTCAAATTTTTCGCAAATTTCACCATTCCGGAAAAATTCCCGGAATTTACTCGAGATTGATTCGTCAATCTCCCGCCTGCCCAATATCTGTTGCAGGCTGCCGATAAAAACAAAATTTTCCTCATAAATTTGACATTTTCTTATAATTATAATTTAATTAAATAAAATTCGATTGAACACAAAAAACTCTGCAAACTGCAAAGACCGTGCATAATGGATAACAGTCTGACATGTCAGTGAATTATCCGGCAGATATGCGCGAACTTCGGCAATCGGGTCAAGCGCCCTTTTTAGAGAAGATAATGCATACCGGCAAATAACGGGCAATTCTTCGTCTTTGCAGTTATAACTGCGTGATTTTAATTCTTTCATGACATTTTATATTTTTTATGTGAATAATCGTTGTGTATCGACGGTATAAAGCCGTCGCTTCTGCAGGAGGTCGAAAACAGACTTTCCTGCCGGAAAAATATCGTACTAAATGGAAGAAAAATATTATAGCTGCACTTGAGACTGTATGTGCGCCGGGACAAAAGATCTTTGCCCGTAATGTGGTGTTGAACAGAAGATTTCTTCTCCGTAACGTGTGCGCTGCGGCAAAAGATTTCCTGCCGGGACATACCTGCATGTGCACCCGCGCACGCCGGAGTAAAAGATTTCCTGTCCGTATTGTATATATAATAATTGTATATATTGTATATATAACATAGGTATGCCCGGCGCACATACAAGTGCGCCCGTTGTTGTGTGTGTGTGTGTGTGTGTGTGTGTGTGTGTGTGTGTGTGCAAAAATCGTGCCAAAGTATTCACACGCAGTTAAAATATTGACAATAACGGCTTCCAGCACTAAAATTTTATGTGACAATAAACATTTCATTCAACAATTGTTTATTATATCCTATTCATTATACAACTTTTTCAGAAGACAAAATTAGTAAGATTTTTTAACATGAAAGCAAAAAACGGTTTTATGTCGAAATATTTAATCCGAATTGCAATTCTTTAAGTTGCAAATTCCTTATGATCATAATAGTTTATTTTTTTTGCAAAGGTTTGAGTTTTTTATTTTAGGCTATAATAGATAGCATTCTCAGACGGGTTTTTGCTACAATATTATGTAATCGGACACTGTCCTTTCTTGATGAAAAGCAAAGCAGATTATATTTCTGTCCATTTTAATAGCGGGAGAGAAACCGCGACCGGCATAGTTATCAATGACAGTATCAAAAAACAGAAAGAGACCGACCGGATTATTGCCGAAAAACCGAAATATAAAAAAGTAATTCTGCAAATTCTGTTAATTGACTTCGTCGAACTAAAGTTTGACTTCGTCGAGCTAAAGGTTCTGTCAAATAAAAATTATTATATCGATTGTCAAATAAAATTTATACCTTTGCGCCCGGTTATCTTTTTTTTCATACTATTCTTTTTTGTTTTATTTGGATAACCGTGAGCGAGTAATTAACAGTACTC